>CAYGPP010000117.1:0-12882 GCA_964351885.1 uncultured Marinoscillum sp. | reverse complement strand
TATCAGAAGACCTGAGCATAGGAGAAGCCACAGCCCTAGCCACACAATACATCACGGCATATCACGCAGCAGAGGAGACGGTGAGCCTCTACAAAGGTGACCATGTGCTTATCCATGCTGCTGCAGGAGGTGTAGGCACGGCACTGATCCAACTACTCAAGCAAAAAGGTTGTATCCTATTTGGGACAGCAGGATCAGCCGAGAAGCTAGAATATCTGAAAAGTCAAGGGGTAGATTATCCGATCAACTACAGAACCGAAGACTATGAAGCGAAGATCAAATCCTTAGGGTTTGGGAGGAAGCTAGATGCTACTTTCAATCCAGTGGGTGGCGACTATGTTAAGAAAGATCATCGACTCCTCAATGCCGGAGGAACGGTGGTAATCTATGGCGCCTCTAAGATGACAGAAGCCCGAGGAAACCCCTTTAAAATGATTAAGCTTCTATTCGGATTTGGATTTTGGAGTCCTATCAAACTGGTAACGAGTAGCACCAACCTTGTAGGTATCAATATGCTCCGTATAGCTGACTTCAAACCAGAGTCTTTCCAGCGATCACTCAAAGCCGTCATCCAAATGGCCAATGAAGGAATCATCAAGCCAGTAGTAGGAAAGGAATTCACTTTTGATCAAATAGCTGAGGCTCATGCTTATTTGGAAGGTCGACAGTCGATAGGTAAAGTTGCTGTGAAGTGGTGATGAAAAGCTTAGTAAGGCCATTAGTGATTGGTTGACCCATTGGAAATATGAGATTTACCGTAAAGAAATAATTAGGTTTTGCGCACCGTGGGTGCTGATAACAATAGACCAAGAATGAAAAGCAAATTATTTATAATTCTATTCGTACTATTAATAATAAGCTGTTCAAAGGATGAATCAACTGTTGAAGTAAAAGGAAAAAGAGACTTTAAGATGGGATTCACATCATGGAGTTACGGGCCTAAACTTGAGGATATCAACAATACCTACTCATTCTTAGCAGATAATGCTGACATCTATGCTGAACACATCGACAACAAGATTCCATGGAAATCTTGGATCAATGACTTGACACTACCAACAGAATTTACAAATGAAATAGCAGGAAGAGTCAATAGAAAAATTTCAGATAAGGAATTATTACTTTCGGTTAGCTTACTCACTTCAAATAGAGATGAGCTTGCTACAGACTTTGATGGCACTATTCCTTTCTATATAAACCTTGATGACACATCAATTAAGGATGCTTATTACAAGCATATTAACTATTTGGTCACCAAATTTGAACCAGATTACTTTGTTATTGCTATTGAAGTAAATGAACTCAGACTTAAATCTCCTGATAAGTGGGATTCTTACAAAAGCCTAATTGTAGATGTTAAATCTAGAATTAAACTGTTATATCCTGATTTAAAGGTTTCAGAGTCTATTTCCTTACACAATCTATATGAACCAGAAGTAGCAAACCCCGAGTCCTATATTGAAGAAATTTTCAATCATGCAAATCAAAATGACTTTGTAGCAATTAGTTTTTATCCATTCCTGAAAAACCTAAGTTCAAAAACTGATTTTCAAGAGATACTTGACTTTTTACATTCTAATGCCACTTCGCCAATTGCTTTTGTAGAAACTGCCCATATCGCGGAAGACATGGTAATTCCAAACCTCAATGTTTTAATTAATGGAAATGAAAAGGAACAAAATGACTATCTAGAATCATTAATCGAGTATGCTAACAATCAGGATTATAAATTTATTATTTGGTGGGCTCATAGAGACTTTGATGCTCTTTGGGAAACTTTCCCTGAAGAAGTTAAAAATCTGGGTCAGATATGGAGAGATACGGGTCTTTTAAGCGAAACGGGAACCAAAAGACCTGCTTTTTTAACTTGGTTTGCCAGTTTCCAAAATTAAAGCTGCTAAGAAGCACTTTCATCAATAAGCCTAAAGAACTATTCGCAAAGGCCGATGCGTTAAGATACTTTTATGGACTTTAAAAGTCCAAACTAAGGATATTACCTAGTCTTTGTAGGCCATTAGAATGAAGTATGCCACTATCCTTAACATCCTCCAGGTAGTACAAGCTACTTACCCCCTTTAAATCCATCATATTGAGTCAACTCTCCCAATTTTGTCGATGGTCCCAACCCATTAATTGAATGGTTGATGCCTCCATTAAGTCCTGCAAATGTAGAGATGTGTGTGATTACAATTCCTGAATTGTCAGGAACTTCCATTGCATTTTCTAGCCTGACATTATTTGAGATGGTGAGTTCACCACTAAAAAAACTGTAAATACCCAAGCCATACGCTTCATGATTTTGAACATTATTGGCCACTTTATAGGAAGCATAGCCAGGCTTTCCGTTATCATCCCATACCTCAATACCAGGTGGATGATAGGGGATTTCTGATTGATAAAAATAAGTTCTGCCATGTTCACCTTTCCATAGCGTTTGGTAAGCTTGAAAGTGCTCGACGAATAATCCGTAGATCGTCACATGATCTCCATTAACAATTAGTCCATGCTTATTTCGTCCGTTCATCCATTCAGTTCCAACACCATGATCGGCTCGCCATAACCAAAAATGATCGCCAATCACATAATTGCTGTTGATCGTCACGGCTGCTTCTGCTCGACCAGCTACGGCACCTCCTACTCTGCAATAGATATCATGAAGAGAGGTTGGATTATAGGGAGAATCTACGTCAGCTTCTTCGGATCCAATTTGAATAAGTGTTGGAGATAACTCAGGTCCCGCATCTACCATGAAACCTGCCAATTTTATTCCGGGAGTATCATTGGTCCTAACTGCGATAGCTCCATTTTGTGGAATGAGCGTTGGTAATCCGAGTCCCAGCAGTACAGTATTGGGATGTGTTACAGTTAGGGTTTCATCTATATCGTAGATCCCAGGGGTAAAGAGAATATGCTTGCCTTTAGCCAGGGCTTGATTAATAGAAGTGGCGTTATCCTTATCAGAATGAGCAATATGAAATGAATCTATGGGTATTAACTCACCTTCCTCGTCACTATTGATCCAAGAAGGGCCGGAAGTTTCCCGTAGAAGTGCGGGAACAAAAACGGCATAACCTTCGAATTCGTTATAGGTCAGGAATGGTTTTTCTCTAACTACGGGTGTTTTATCAATGACTGTTGTTGGTTGATCAGGCCATGTATCATTCGGTGCACCTTCCACACCAACAAACACCCGGTTCCAGTTTCCACCTTCCCATGAACCTATGTTTGAATTTCTTGACATCCACTGTTGCCCAGAGGTTAATCCGGCCCTACCTTCTATAATAGAGTTGGCAAGAACTCCACCGCTTGCCCAACTGCCTTTATCAAAATTAATATCACCGACTACATGCATGCGTCGGTATGGAGCGGCTTGCGATACTGCCCAGTAAATCATTTCTTGATCCTTCGGTACAACTTTGAAATTCTCAGCTCCACGCCAAAACATGGTAGTAACCTTATTCGAAACATTGTTGCTTCTTGTCGAAGTAATTGATTGTACCGCGCCGTTCATGATAACATCACCCGGATATCTTCCTAAACCGAGTGCTTGAACATAATAATCAACAGTGACGTCTAAATCATAGGTGCCTGGCTTGAACAGTAGTGCATATCGCTCTGAGCCAAATTCGCTAAACTTCTGTTGCTCGTGTAACGCATGAAGCACAATCTTAATACCATTCTGATCCATTGAATCGTCAAATACGAGAACGTTTTTACCAAATATGGATGTATATGGAGATGTATCTAGCAAATTATGATTTTCGTTTGAATTGGAACATGCAGTAGTCATGCACCATAAAAGAATTGAGGCTATGGAGATGAGAAGAAATCTGGAAAATGAAATAGAAGGCATGAGATTCTGAAATAAATAATGATCCAATCCTACAAATTAAATCCCAGAATAACGAATTTTTATGTTTAGGCCGATATAAAGTAATCGACAACATTTTAGAACAATGACGCCCTAGAACAAATGCTAAGCTCCCTAGGGGAAGCTTCCCTAAACGGGATTATTCAAATAAAAAAGTCGATTTGCCTTCATTCTAAACAAGCTAGTAAGGTTATATTACTCATCAATGAGATTAATCGCAGCGATACTATTTTATATCGGGATCTTCAGCAGCATTTTCACTATTTCCTGCGCAGATGAACCAATGTATAGACAATTAACGGATGAACAGATTGGATGCTTGTATTCTATTGATTCCGATTATGTGTTCACCGGAGAAAAGGAAGAGTTTTTTGATACGGTTTATTTCACTGTAAACGAAGCGGATACCATTGGTGTACCCGTGAGTACCCAAATGAGTAAACAATTAAATTTTTTCTACACTGGTTTTTATGATGTTTACGGGGTGTCCAGTCTCGATTTTAATAATCATCCGTTCAAACAAGGGGCAATTGAGGTTGTGGGGTCGTCTGGAAGTATAGTTGCATCTCTTGGTATTCCTCAATCTGATTATGATTTCAATTCCTCATTACCTCCTTCCAGCAAATCAAATACGATTTTTGGTTTCATGCCTACCGATACTGCAAGAGTTGGAAATAAAGTCTTTGCAGAAGTTTACAAATTCTCACGCCAAGAAATGAATGACTATCATTTTAATTTTACAGGATTTAAAAAGGTTTATTTTGCCAAAGGCTTTGGCTTTATTTTGATCGAAACACCCAACGGAACCAAACTTGAATATATAAATAATTAAACCAATATCAGGATCACTATTTGCTCCCCGCTAGCTAAAGTTTAGCGATAGTGAATTTAAGCTTTTGGAAATCTAGTGGTTTTGCAACTGACTCTTCACGAATTGAAGGCGGATACTTGCTTATTCAGTCCGGTTTTTTGTGGCAAATCCAGTTGGCACTGGATTCCCATATATACCCCCTGGCTTAAGTCTAGCCAAGGGTGACTTAAGCCTTTTAGATAACCATCAGTTTGCAACTGACTCAATAAACCACTATTTTCCAGTAAGTCTTCCCTTGCAACACAAAATCCCGAAAGTGAGCCTGAAAATCGACCATAAAATACGCATCGACCATTTAGAGTTCAATTGCCTTACATCGGGTAATCCGTCGAATCCTCTAGTCATCTTGCTTCATGGATTTCCTGAAAGTGCCTTTATGTGGAGACGTTTGATGGATGAACTTTCAACAGAAGCATACTATTGCATAGCACCAGATATGCGAGGATATAGTCCAAATGCCGCCCCTTCGGGTAAAAGAGAATACACCATAGATAAACTTGCTCAGGATGTGTTGGATATTGCATCCACTTGCCAAGAGACTTTCCACCTCATAGCCCATGACTGGGGAGCTGCCATTGGGTGGCATTTAGCCTATAATCACGCTGATAGGCTTATTAGCTACTCGGCATTGTCAGTACCACATCATCGAGCTTTTGGCAAAGCGTTGAAAATCGATAAACTTCAGAAGAGGAAGAGCCGATACATTTTATGGTTTTTGCTTCCAATACTTCCTGAAATCTATTTAAAACGGCGAGATTTTGAAGCGTTTAAAAAGCTGTGGAAGGAGTCAGATAGCGAAGAGGTGGAGTACAACTTGCGGATTTTTAGACATAAAAATTCACTTACCAATGCCTTAAATTATTACAGAGCAAATACAAAGACTTTAAAGAATCAGAAGATTGGAAATATTGACATCCCCACTTTGTTCATATGGGGAAACAGAGATCTTGCCATCGGAAGAACTGCAGCTATATCAAATGAAAAATACATGTCGAATGCCTATAAATTTATTGAAATAGATGGCGGACACTGGCTTATTCAGTCTAATTTTTTGGAAGTCAAAAATGCCATTTCAGAACATCTCACAGCATATAGGTAACAAGCCAAATCTACTAGCCGAATCAATGCCGTTTCACTAACCTGAAGGTCTTAAGCGAAAGCATTTCTTCTTCGGAAGTATCTGCAAAGACTTCTTCTATGGCTATGAATCGTCCGTGACCATCCTCGTTTTCATAACCTAGAAGAATGAAATCTTCCTCGATCCCATCAAGCGCGATCTTGAACTCATATACTGTCTCGATACGCTCTCCTTCACTAAACTTGTCGATAAAGAAATCCGCCTTTTCGCCTTTAATCATGTTGGCTTTGACCTCCCATAATTTTGAGGATTGACCAAACCCATTAACAGTCAGATCCCCTTCATATTTATGATGCCAAGAGTGATGATGATGAATCTTCAAATGCTCAAACTCATCAAGCTTTGGTTCGCTGTGATAATTACCAGAAAAGAACTGGGCAGAAGAAGCAAGTGTCCCAAAAAGGAAACAGGTGATAATGAAATACTTAGGCATTCAGTGCGATAATGATTTATGCAAATATAGCAAGCCTAACAAAATCAAACATCCAGAGCCAAACGCATAATTGCTTTGACTCTGGATGGTATTTACTTCTTAATGAAATTTCCAAGAACTAAAGCCGCTAGCAAAGAAATGGCATAGCAGATAAGTCCATAGATCGTTGTGATCGAGGATACTTTCAAACCTCCTGCTAAGATAGCCGGAGAGATCCCTTCAGAGAACTGCTCCATTGCTTGAAAAGCTCCAAACAAGCCAATGAACTGACCCAGTACTCCAAAGACCAAGGCCAGCAGGCCAATAGACTTCACAAGGGCCAATTGATTCCTGATGATCTCAGGTTCTCCTGCACCGAAGATTAGCAAGGAGGTACGAACCGCCACAACAAGTGCAGCAATAAAAACGATTGAAATAATACCCATGAAGAGCGGGCCACCCATTACGAATAATTCGAACATGATTTACAATTTAGATGAAACAAAAACTTAGGCCAAAGCTATAGGGGACATACACCTTGCCACAAGGTAGAATCCATCGATAAATCTGTATTCCATCGACAAATCCTTTCAAACTCATTAAAAAGTGCGAATTTCGATTCAAATCATTTCAAATGAGCAACTCACATCAGTTAGTATTTTGGTCTATTGTAGCCTCCCTATTGATTATCCTCTTTGGTCAAGTGGATGGCGAATACATAGAGGCATTCTATTTCGTGAGCTTTCTCATGCCTGTTGCGATAGGAACGTCTCTTTATTTTAATCATATACTGGTTCCGAAGTATCTACTGACTCGTAGGTACTTCAAATTTGGGCTTTACCTGTCCTACTCTATCATCTTCTCACTCTACTTGGAAATGGTGGTACTTACCATAGCACTTATAGTATTGGCCAACTATAACTATTCAGAACTCAACCCGTATTCTACCAATCTCATATTACTGACCGCTACCATTTACCTCATCGTATTTATAGATGCGTTTATTCTCTTAGTAAAGAGATACCGATTAAACGAACACCAGATCAACACCCTTGAAGAGGAAAGAAATAGAAATCAGCAGACACAAATCGTGGTTAAGTCAGAGCGAAAACAAGTACCGATCACCTTAAGTGATATTTGGTACATTGAAAGCCTTGCGGACTATGTGAAAATATATAGCTCATCCGACTCTGTGATTACGAAGGAAAAAATAAGCGCTCTAGAGAAACAGCTGCCTTCAAACTTTATCAGAGTGCATCGTTCCTTTATCATCAATCAGGAACATGTGGAGAGTTATGGCCGAGAGGAGATTGTGATTCGGAATATGAAAATTCCGATTAGCAGAACCTATAAGTTGACAGTGCTGGAAAAGTTAGAATCTTGATCAATTTCAGATCACGCGATCCTTGGGTAAGCATAGTCTAAACGAACTTCCCTTACCAAATTCACTCCTGACCGTCAACTTTGCACTGTGTAGCAAGGCTATTTCCTTGGAGAGCGCTAAACCGATACCTGTCCCTCGCCTCATTTGCTGATCATTATCTTCTGATTGGTAGAACCGATCAAAAACCCGCGGAAGCTCATGCTCTCTAATTCCAATCCCATTATCAGCAACATAGATACAGAGCTTTTTGGTTTGTTCTATGCGCACCTTGATCTCATCACCCCTATCGCTAAACTTGATCGCATTCCCAATCAGATTATCCATGACTTTCCGAAGTTTACTCCTATCTCCTCTGACCATCGTTTGGGAAGTAGGAAGCATGATTAATTCTATCCCATTCTCTGAGGCCTTGCCTTCAAAGGATTGTACAGCATCCTGAGCTAACTGACTAAAGTCAAACTCATCTTCCTTTAAGACAATCTCACCGCTCTCCATCCGAGCCAATTCAAGGATTTCGTTGATCAGATTATTAAGTTTTGTTGCGCTTTTATCTACAAGTCTCAGATCTGATTTTACTTCTTCTGCGTGCTCAAACTCCGAAAGAACCCTGCTCATTGGAGTTTTAATCATACTCAAAGGAGAGCGGAACTCATGAGCCACATTGATAAACCAACGGCTTTTCGTTCGATTTAACCGTTCAATTTCCTCGTTCTTCGCCGTAAGCAAAACATTAGCCTTTTGGCGAAGAACATAGCCGCCATATAGCAAAATCACTATTAGAATGAGCAATATCACGCCAATCAACAAGGCTATTTGCTGACCATTCTTTTTCTCCAATGCAAAATCCGCTTCCTGCAGCTTCAACCTCGCTTCGGCTAATTCACCCTCCCGCTTGGCAATTTGGTACTTTCCCTGAATAGACTGAATCAAAGCACTATTCTCTATATTAAAAAGAGAGTCGTCATTAGCCTTGATACGCTTTAGGTTTTCATAAGCCATTTCAAATCTTCCCGTTTCGAAATAAATCTTATCTAAAATTTCTCTTGCATTTGATTGCAACTGATTGTTAGAAATCTGACGAGCAATAATCAAGGTCTTTTCCATGTAATCTTCAGCCAAATCATACTTTCGCTGATCATAGTACAAAAATCCAAAACCTTGATTGGCAAATCCGATAGACTTCAAATCACCAATATCGATCGATACTTGCATGCTCTTGTTAAGATAAGTGGCCGCTTCGGCGAATAGCTCTAATCCTCGATATGCTATTGACACATTATGATAAAGCTTTCCTAAAAGGTTCTTGTCATCAATACTGAGAGCAATTTCTATCCCTCTATCATAGTAACTAATGGCGACTTGGAAATCATCTTCGTCAGCATAAATACCCGCTATGGTGTTATAACAATTACCGATTACATCTTCACGATTAAGAGCCTGAGCCATCTCAATACACTCATCGTAATACAAACGGGCGGCCACATGATCTCCAAAATAGTCATAGCCTACTCCTATTTTCCGAAGCGTTAAGAGGTAGTTGACAGAATCCTGTTCTTCTTTATAAATATCCAATGCTGCAGACAATAACTCAACTGCCTTGCCGATCTCGTCTTCTTCCATTGCCATATCTGATAGCGTGATATGAATTCCTGCCACAATATTTTGGTCGCTTTCATCTGATAGCCATTCAAATGACTTTCCAATAATGATATGTGTCAGTGTGAAATCATGTAATCCTTTGGTCTCTTCGGCAAGATGCCAGTAGTATTTGGCTATGCTATCCTGGGTGATAACACCTGCCTCGTTAAGTTCCTTTAATTGTGTACTTAGATTAGATAATCCTGAGGAATCCCGAACAAGTTCCTGGGCCAATATTGGTAGATCAGTCGTACTAGGAACTTGAGCATTTATTTTACCCAAAGGCAATAAGACAATCAAGGAGATTATGATCCCAATTTTGAATGAATTCATGTAGCTCTGTTGTGATCCTGAAGATAAACAACGACTATCATTATTGCACAATTACCTCTCAATTAATATGAGACTACCCTAATTAGGGTAAGCTAAGCAATGACTTTTTTGATCGCTCTTCCTTGTTCGAGGAAAGCTGTAATTCCCTCTTGGTCATCCTTCTCGAGTAGTTCCCGAAAGTTGGTTGCCTTCTGTAGGAATCCGTCAAGAGCTTCAAGTACCATTTTTTTATTCTCCATAAAAATAGGTGTCCACATCTCGGGCGAACTCTTGGCCAATCTTACGGTAGATTCGAAACCCGATCCTGCCAATTCCAGAATGACATCACCGTCTTTTTCCTTATCCAATACTGCATTGCTCAATGCATATGATGTAATATGACTCAGGTGAGAGATGTATGCCAAGTGTCTATCATGCGCATTGGCTTCCATGAGCTCGATTCTCATATATAAGCCTGTACATACATCCTTAAAAGTCTTCAAAGCTTCAGGATCCGTACGATCACCTTCACAAATAATCATCATTTTTTCCTCGAATAGCGAATCAAAAGCAGCTTCTGGCCCGCTATATTCAGTTCCCGCTATTGGGTGAGCAGCTATAAATCTTGATCTGTTGGGGTGATTGGTGATTGCATTACAAATCTTTCCTTTAGTAGATCCAAAATCAATGACCAACTGGTTCTGAGAGACTTGATCAAGGATGGAAGGCAATAATTTGTTGATCACGTCCACAGGAATGGAAAGGATAATCCAATCAGCCCAAATAATTCCCTCTTCTAGCGAATCAAATTTGTGATCTATTATGCCCAATTCGATTGATCGTACCAAGTTGAGAGGATTTCTACTGAACCCACCTGCCTCATTCAAATAACCATGCTTGCGCATTGCTAATGAAAATGAACCTCCAATTAGGCCTGTTCCTACGAATAATACTTTCATGAGATTCTATGGTAAGCTTCTTCTAATAATTCTTCACTTGCACACAATGATAACCTGATAAAAGGCTTTCCTGCCTCACCGAAAATAATTCCCGGAGCTAGAAATAAGTTCTTCTCCTCTAGTAGAAAATCAACTAAGTCTTCTCCATTCCCCTCTTTAGTTCGAGCCCAAAGAAACATTCCCGATTGTGTCGATTTCAATTCACAGCCTAGAGCCCTCAATATCCTTTCTCCTAAAACCTGACGCTTTCTATACACCAAGTCAAGTTGGTTAAACCAATCCATTCCAAGTCCCAGTGCTTCGATTGCGGCAAGCTGAATTGGCTTAAACATTCCAGAATCCATATTACTCTTGATGGTCAAAATCGGAGCGATCAATTCTTCATTACCTAACACCCAGCCTATTCGCCAACCCGCCATATTGAATGATTTAGACAAAGAGCTAAGTTCGATACAGGTATCTCCAGCACCCTCTATATCAAATATGCTTAGAGGATTTTCGTTGAGTATGAAGCTATATGGATTGTCATGGCAGAGCAATATTTCATTCTTTTTTGCAAAAGCCACGTACTTTTCAAACAGTTCTTTTGATCCACGAGTACCAGTAGGCATGTGTGGGTAATTAATCCACATAAGCTTGATCTTGCTGCAGTCTAGCTCTTCCAAATATTCCCAATCAGGCTCCCAGTTAGGTTCGCCCAACGGAAAGTAAATTGGACGACCTCCAACCATCTTGGTAACGGAAGTATAAGTAGGATAGGCTAATGAAGGTATCAGGACCTCATCACCTGGATTGAGATAGGCCAAAGAGATATGCGTTATCCCCTCTTTAGATCCCATGAGCGGTAGGATCTGGATTCCTAAAGGTAACGCTTCAAAATGCGAATTATGAAACTTCCGTATGGCTGACTGAAGGATTGGTAAGCCTTGATATGGCTGATATCCATGTACAGACGAATCATTTGACGAATTAACCAATTGTTCAATTACCTTGGCATCTGGGACGAGATCTGGACTTCCTATTGCAAGATTAATAATATCTCTCCCTTGCTCACGATATTCAGCAATCGTTTTGAGCTTCTTGGAGAAATAGTACTCGGAAAATTGGCTTAGTCTATCAGCCGGTTTAATACCCATTATTTCATTTCTTTGCACTAAGAGAAATAATCAAAGGGTTTTTTCCCAAACCTTGATAGGATAAAGTTTATTTTTCACTAATTCATTACTCAAAATCGCATTATTTGTAACTCCGCCTATCAGCTTTCGAGAGGTAACCACCCTGAAGGATGGGTTATTAAAAGAATAACTTCGATTGATCCCATGACCATTATTTTCAGTTTTATGAGGAGTATAAATATTCATCATTGAGAACTTCTTTCTTCACTTGGAAGTCGTTGAATCTTCTAACTTTGAGCACTTAATAGGACCCAAGACTTATGAACAACAAAAACGCAAATTTCGGTACCAAGGCAATACACGCAGGACAATTACCTGACCCTACCACGGGTGCAGTAATGACTCCTATTTACCAAACCTCTACTTATGCTCAATCATCCCCAGGAGTACATAAGGGATATGAGTACGCCCGCACGCAGAATCCTACCCGAACAGCTTTGGAAGCGAATTTGGCTGCCCTTGAAAATGCAAAATATGGAAGATGCTTTAGTTCGGGAATGAGCGCTACTGACGCTATTTTAAAAACACTAAATCCCGGTGATGAAATTGTAAGCACCAATGATCTCTATGGCGGAACGTACCGAATCTTTACAAAAATCTACGAAAAATATGGTTTGAAATTCAAATTTGTGGATATGCAGAATGCAACTGCCGTAGAAGAAGCCATGACCTCAAATACAAAGCTTGTTTGGGTAGAAACCCCTACCAACCCAATGATGAGCATCGTAGATATTGAGGCCATCACAACCATTGCCAAAAAAGCTGGAGCCAAGACAGTGGTTGATAACACATTCGCCAGTCCATACTTGCAGACACCAATCGATTTGGGAGCGGATATCGTCATGCACTCTGTCACCAAGTATATAGCAGGTCACTCGGATGTCGTCATGGGATTCGTCGGCACCAATGATGCTAATATTGAGGAGCAGATCGCGTTTGTTCAAAATTCATCTGGGGCTGTTCCTGGACCTCAAGATTGCTTTTTAGTACTCAGAGGAGTGAAAACGCTGCATGTGAGGATGGATCGCCATTGTGAAAATGGAGAAAAAATCGCACACTTCTTGAACGATCATCCCAAAGTAAGCAAGGTGTTTTGGCCAGGTTTTTCAGACCACCCAAACC
>CAYGPP010000116.1:0-13262 GCA_964351885.1 uncultured Marinoscillum sp. | reverse complement strand
GAAAAAAGCTACTCATGCAATTGGGTGTTGCGCTAACTGTCGGCTTTTTCATTTTGAGATATCTCAACTTCTATGGCGACCTAGAACCATGGTCAACACAAGGAACGTTCACACAGACCATTTGGTCATTTTTCAAAGTGGCAAAATACCCTCCATCATTACTGTACCTAATGATCACATTGGGGCCATCCTTAATCTTTTTGTCTGTCTCTGAAGAGTGGAAAAACAAGTTTCTTGACAAAATAATTATCATCGGACAAGTACCTATGTTTTATTACCTGACGCATTTATTCATTATTCATGGTTTTGCCTTGCTAGCTGCAGGACTCTTGGGGTTCGGATTCTCTTCTATGATCCTAGAGAAATGGCCCACCGATCTCAACAGATTGCAAGGTTATGGCTTCAGCCTTTCAGTGGTTTATCTCATTTGGATATCGATGACCACTTTAATTTTCTATCCAATGTGTCGAGTATATCACAATTACAAATTCAAGAATAGAGACAAATGGTGGCTTAGCTACCTCTAAGATCTACTGAAGTTCTAAAAAATGAATTTGCCAAACCAAAGAATCAGATAAAACATGCAGAAGACCATAATAGGTACTTTTTTCATTTTCACAATTTGTTTGATGAGCTCATTACAAAGCTGCAATTCGAAAATTGGTAATCAATCAGACAATCTACCTGGCCCTTTGAAAGCAGGATGGCAAGGTGAGTCGGTCTGTGAAGTGATGGAAGAAAACTCAAGTATCCGAATCTTGAAATGTGTCTTTCCTCCCGGTGTAGGACACGAAAGGCATTATCACGACAAGCATGTAGGCTACACTATTTCAGGAGCAAAAATGCAAATCACTGATACTACTGGCACAAGAGTGGTTGACGTAAAGTCAGGAGGAAGTTTTAGTAGCGAAGGTGTGATATGGCACGAGGTGCTAAATGTAGGAGAGACTACTGGTGAGTTTTTAATTATTGAGTACAAGTAACATGCTAATCCTCCTCCGAAAAGTCCGCAACAAAATGATCAAAGAGAATAAAATCGGCAAGTACCTATTGTATGCTATTGGTGAGATTACGCTGGTGGTAGTAGGTATTCTGATCGCAGTGCAGATAGATGATGCCGTTAGTGCAAATCAGAAAGCAAAATTGGAAACGAAAATTCTTACGGAAATTCAAAATAGCCTTAAGGGTGATTTGGACGAAATAAGAGATGATTTATGGGGTTTTAATTTGATTATGATGGCCGATTCAGCATTGATCGCCAACTATCATTTACGAGCGCCTTTTAATGATTCTTTAGCCGGCTTTGTATACTTAATGGAAATAAGTCCTCACTTCAATCCAACATATAGCGCCTATAAATTATTAGAAACCAAAGGTATCGATATCGTCTCGAATGACTCTTTGCGAATTCAAATCACAGATTTTTACGAAAGAACAATCACATATTATCAGAAATATGAGAATGAACGATTCGCCATGGTGGAAAGGGAATTCAAACATTATAATATTAAGCATTTTTCTTTGAGTCCTTCCCCTTTATTTTTACAAATGAAGCGTACGCCATTTGACTTAGACGCACTACATCGAGATCAGCAATGGCTTTCGCTTATTCAGACCAATGCCCGTCTTGCTCATGTAATGATGGTGAAAGGAGAACAACTGGAAAAAAGTATAATCGGCCTGATTAGCGATATCGAAAAGGAGTTGAACAAATCTTCATAACGCACCAAAGCATATTGAATCAGTCGTTAAGACACTGTATTTTAAGAAGTAGATTGGTTTTCAATTCTCAATTCACTTTGTATGAACATTTGCAAGACATAATCGGCAGTTATCTTCACCAATAAACCAACCACACCCACATGAAAATTTTCTTTTCTTCAATCTTTCTTATCGGTGCGTTACTAACCACAGCTCAAATTGGAAGTTACGAAGCACTCATTTCCCTATACTCCAACTGGCGCGTTTTCGAGAATCCTCCGCTATACAATGGAGCTCCAGATTATAGACAAGCAACATTTGAAGAACGGATGCCAAGATTTGAAGAACTCAGGTCAGAACTAAATGCCATTGATACGGCTGGTTGGTCAGTTGATAACAAAGTGAACTGGATGATCATCTGGGCAGAGATGAACGGATTTGAATTCAATTATCGTGTATTGAAACCATGGCAGAGAGACCCGGCATTCTATATATCGCTTTTCACCTATAGAAGCGATGTGCCAGCACATGAGGGTCCTACACACCATGCAACTACTGAGATTTGGCAATACACTTTTCCACTTTCAAAGTCAGAGAGCCAGCGATTAATAGAGGACCTTAGAGTCATTCCTTCACTTAACGCTCAAGCCAAAACCAACCTCACCGGAAACGCAAAAGAACTCTGGATTACGGGAATAAGATATATCACCAATCAAAGCGAAGAACTAGCGATGGTCTTGCAAGAGGAAGGTATAGTAAAGGATAAGAAGCTCACCAAAGCAATCAATGAAGCCATTCGATCTACCGATGAATTGGCCGAATGGCTGGAATCGGAAGCTGTGAAAAAGACTGGGTCTTCCGGATTAGGTAAAGAAAATTATTCCTGGTATCAGCAAAAGGTTCATTTAGTCCCACTTACTTGGGAAGATGAGGTAATGATTCTGAAAAGAGAATTGGCAAGGGCTTGGTCTTCACTCAAGCTTGAAGAGCACAGAAACAGAATGCTTCCTTCATTGTCTGAGGCAGAGGATGCCGATGAATACAACCAACTTGCCAATATAGCAGCCACTAGTTTGATCGAGTTCTTGGATCAGCAGAATATCGTCACCGTCAAGGATTATTTTGAGCCTGCACTCAGAGCCCGTCTTGGTACATTTGTACCTAAGGAGAAACGCAATTTCTTCTCGATCGGTGCACATTTTGATCCTCGTCCGTTATACTCCCACTTTTACCACTGGTTTGAGTTGGCTAGAGAGGATATCGAACCGATGGACAATGTGATTAGGCAAGGGCCACTATTGTACAACATATTCGACTCTAGAAATGAAGGTACTGCGACCGCCGTAGAGGAGATGTTCATGCAAGCCGGCCTTTATGATGATCTGCCACGGGTAAAGGAAATAGTATACATCATGATCGCCCAAAGAGCCGCAAGAGGTCTCGGGTCACTCTATGCTCATGCCAATGAAATGACCATGGAAGAGGCTGGGGGAATTCACTCCGAATACACCCCTAGAGGGTGGATGAAGACAGAGAAAGATTTACTCATTTTTGAGCAGCACTTATATATGCGCCAGCCAGGATATGGCACGAGCTATATCACTGGTAAATATTTGTTAGAAGATGCGATGGCAGAATATGCCAAGTCGAAAGAGTCCTTGGGAGAGCCATTTGTACTAAAAGAGTTTTTTGATAAATTGAATGCTATTGGAAGTATTCCCATTTCACTAGGAACATGGGAGATGACAGGGAAATCCGAAATCAGTGAATACTTGAATAGCCCTGATTAAACGAAAGCTCCTCAAAACGGAGCATTGAAAGTATATTTAGGTTACCACTTACTGATCTTTTGCCAATATGCATAAAGCTTTCATTCTCTCTATTATACCTTTTCTGTTTGGGTGCGACACATCCGAACCTGCTAATGAAAAAATGCGCCCAAACATACTGCTCATACTTGCAGATGATTTAGGCTACTCTGATTTGGGTGCTTATGGTGGAGAAATTTCCACATCCAATATTGATCAACTTGCAAAGGAGGGTTTATCATTTAGCCAGTTTCATACTGGGCCCATGTGCGCGGTTTCTCGTTCTATGCTACTCACAGGCAATGACAATCACATAGCCGGCATGGGCTGTCAAGATCTAAAAACAAATGAGTTTGGCTATGAGGGCTATCTGACAGAAAGGATCGCAACTATACCTCAAGTATTGAAGGAAGCAGGCTACTTCACCACTATGGTAGGCAAGTGGCACCTAGGCAATCAACCAGAGCACTACCCCATAAAAAAGGGCTTTGATAAATCGTTCGCTTTGCTAGAAGGAGGCGGAAATCACTACAGTGCAGAAGGAATTTTTCCAGACGAACCAATCTCTTCTTATGTGGAAAACGAAAAAAAAGGTACTTGGAAAGAAGGTGAATTCTCAACGAATTTTTATACCTCCAAATTGATTGAATATCTAAAAGGAAGCAACCATGATGAAAAACCCTTCTTTGCTTTTGCTTCTTATACTGCACCGCATTGGCCATTACAGGTGGACAGTTCCTATTGGATGAAATACCAAGGGATGTACGATAGCGGCTATGAAGCGCTCAAAAATAGACGTTTTGAGAATCTTAAAACACTCGGTTTTATCCCTAGTGAATCAGTACTCCCTGAGCCACACCCACTCGTGCAGCCTTGGGATAGTCTCTCCGCAGATCAGCAAATGGTTGAGGCTCGAAAAATGGAACTCTACGCAGGAATGGTGGATAATCTTGATGAAAATGTTGGGCGCTTGATTGAGTACTTAAAGGAATCTGGAACTTATGAAAATACGATGATCGTATTCCTATCTGATAATGGCGCAGCAGGGAATGACTTCTACAATCACCCCTACTTTAGTGAATTCCTGCAGGCCAACTACACTGATGCGTATGAGCAAATGGGCACGAAGGAGTCTTTCATATCTTATGGTCCACAATGGGCAGAGGCTGGTGCTGCTCCTTTCAAGTATTTCAAAGGATACACTACTCAAGGAGGGATCAATAATCCATTGATAATATCCGGAGCAGGAGTAACTCAAGAGAATAAGATCACCGAAGCATTTGCTTCCATTATGGATTTAGCACCCACTTTTTACGACTTGGCAGAGACCCAATACCCAGCGTCTTATGATGGAAATAAACTGTATCCCTTGAAGGGAGAAACCATCACTCAACTTCTGAAAAACGAAAGTAAAGTCGTGCATCAAGAGGACTATGTATTTGTCTTGGAGCATCGCGAATACGCAATGGTGAGAAAAGGTGATTGGAAAATCACGAATATCATAAAGCCATTTGATGTGACTAATTTTAAGCTATATAACATCAAATTAGATTTGGGAGAGCAAAATAATTTAAGATTAGAGGAGCCGGAAATATTTCAAGATCTGATCAAGGAATGGAGCAAATATCTTGATGAAACAAAAGCTCAGTTTCCAACACCAACCCAACTGGACCAATGAAACGAATCCTCACCACTTTCAAAGAAAAATGGCCTGAATATCTTATCGAGGCTATTGTGATCATAGCTAGTATCCTTGGTGCGTACGCGCTGGATAACTGGAATGACAAACGAAAAGAAAAAATAGAGGAACAGGTGATTCTAGAAAACATCAGTACAGATTTTTCGAATCGGGTGAAGGAATTAAAGGTCCTTAATGATGGGCGAAAACAAGCAATTAAAGCAATTGATGAAATTTTTAACTTATTGAATCGTTCACATGCACCTTTTGATACCCTCGCATTCCATGAATTAATAAGGTGGAGCAATCATAGGTATCTGTATAACGAGGACAACCGACCTTTGGACATGCTTTTCAATTCGGGAAAATTCGATCTACTACAAAGTCAAGAATTGAAAAGGCGATTACTTAAATGGCCATCCGAGTTGGAAGAAATGCTAGAGGAATCGAGAGAAGTTACTGTCTATTCGAAAGAAACAATAGAGATTATTGCTAGGTATGTAGCCATTCGAACCGTCTTCTCACCTACGATTCAGGCGCTAGGCCTAAAAGAAAAGGATTAATCATCTTCAAGAAGCGCGTTCTCTAATGATTACCAATCACTATTAGCTGATCCTGATTACGAAAATAATTTGGCCATCAGAAAAATATTGTTCCTGGTGAACATCAACGACTCGAATCACCTCATAACAATGGGCGAAGAAATTCTTAAGCTCGTTGAACAGGAGTTAGACTAAAAATAATGAAACGCATCTTCACCACCCTCTCCCAAAAATGGCCGGAATATCTGCTAGAAATCTTCGTGCTGATCATAGGTATCTACGGAGCTTTTGTTGTCGACAACTGGAATGAAGCCCAAAAAGAGAGAATATCCACTCGCATATTGGCCATTTCGTTGATCGCTGACTTAGAGAAAGACACCAATTTTCTTATTACAAATCTGGAATGGAGCCAAAATAAAATTGCCAATTGCGACAGCATTTTGTTACTATTTTCCCAACCTAAAAATGACTGGGATACCGTAAAAATATACGATTACATGAACTGGGTAAGCCAGTCATCCCCTTTCTTTCCGACGAATGGCACCTACAATCAAATCGTCACTTCAGGCACACTCAAATCCTTTGATCAGGTAATTTCCAACCAACTCAACGCTTACAGTATGCAGCTGCAAAAAGTAGCATACTGGTCAGAGGCTGAAGACGAGACTTTGTGGCTGATGGCCAACATCATGTGGAAAGGCATGAACGTGCGTGCTATGAACAATATCAGATTCAAACAACAATTGAAATACCGTAGATATATGAAAATCCCTAATACTTCGATGGATGAATTCCTCAATCTGATCGCAGGAGTGAAAACCTATCGGATGAAAACTATACTCGAATATGAACAACAGCTAAACCTCGGACATGAGCTAATCACCACCCTAAAAGCTGAATATCAGCTCTAGGAACATTCCAAAATTAATTATCTTCCTGCCGTTACAGAAAATTGATCATGAAGCATCGTAAGTTCCTCTCTGCGCACACCATAATTTTCCTCATTTTAATAGTAGCTGCCGTAGGTACGTGGCTGCTACCTGCTGGAAAATACAGCACACTGAAATTCGAACAGGATAAATTCATAGTAGAAGGTAAAGACTCCTCTCAGGAACTTCCGGCTACTCAACAATCCCTAAATGAGTTAGGTATTCAGATACAGCTCGAGAAATTTGAAAATGGCGACATTTTCAAGCCTGTCACCATACCGGATACTTATCAGCGATTAAAAAGTAGCCCACAAGGTCTGGTGGACATAATAATGGCACCTATCAAAGGACTGATCGAAACAGCAGATATTATATTCCTAGTTTTGATGATCGGAGGACTTATCGCGGTTTACAATAAGTCTGGAGTCCTTAAGATTGGCATAAGTTCTTTGACGAGAAAACTAAAAGGCAAAGAGCCGATCATGATTGTCCTACTCATGCTACTCTTTGTGGCCGGAGGTACCTCATTTGGCATGGCAGAAGAGACTATTGCTTTCTACCCTATACTGATTCCCGTATTTCTTATAGCAGGTTATGATGCCCTTATTCCTGTAGCAGTCATACTGACTGGCGTACACATAGGTGCGATGGGCTCTACCACTAATCCATTTGCAGTGATCATCGCATCTGATATTGTAGGCGTATCATGGACTACAGGACTCACAACTCGACTGTTAGCTTTGGGTGGTGGGCTTGTAGCCAGTAGCTGGTATATCATCCGCTATGCTACAAAAGTGAAACGCAACCCCGCTTTGTCTCTGGTACTCCAAAATCAAGGGAAATCCGAGCTTAATTATAACATAGCGGAAGATACCGAAAGCACGCTTGACTGGCGGAGTTCATTATTACTCTTCATTTTTATTTCCACTTTTATCATTATGGTTGTCGGTGTAGCTCGGTATGGTTGGTGGATGGAAGAGATGGCAGCTACGTTTTTGGGCTCGGCCGTCTTATCTGCTTTGCTTATGCAAATGAAAGAGTCTGAATTTGTCAGCACTTTTATAGCTGGAGCGGCAGACCTCATTGGTGTTGCAATGATCGTGGGTATCGCTAGAGGTGTTACCATTATTCTTAATGATGGTAACATTACTGGGACCATACTGTACTATTCTGCCAACTGGATTGATGGCATGTCCCCTTTCATCTTCCTCTTAGCTTTGATGCTCGTATATTTCGTGCTTACTTTTTTCATTTCTTCGTCTAGTGGGTTGGCAGTAGTTACCATGCCCATCATGGGCGGACTGGGTACTTTGGCCAATATCCCACCTGAAACCATCGTAACATGCTATCTGTTTGGCACTAATCTGATGTTTATGATTTCTCCCACCTCCATAGTGCTACCTTCTCTGTCGATGGTGAAAGTATCGTATGGTACTTGGCTGAAATTCATTTGGCCTCTACTTGTCATATGGGCTGTAATGGATGCCTTCCTTCTTTTTGCTGATTTATACTGGATCTAATGAAACGTATTTTCACCACCCTCTCCGAAAAATGGCCAGAATACCTCATTGAGGCTATTGTGATTATCGCTAGTATTCTTGGTGCTTTCGCACTGGATAATTGGAATGAGGAAAGAACGAACTTCAGAGCAAGTACTTCTAAAACAACTAAAAGAAGAATACACTACCAATATCAAGCAATTAGACATCAAAATTGCTACAAGAAATGTAATCATAGAATCATCTAAAAAAATGCTTAATTTCTATGATAAGCCTGAGTCGGCAACTCTAAATGATTTGCTCAATGGAATCAGCAATCTGGGATTAACAGTCACCTATGACCCTATCAACAATGATCTCGTCGGCTCTGGAAACATCAATCGAATAAGTCACCCAAAACTTAAAACATTACTCACCAGTTGGTCTACAGATGTGATACAGGTTCAAGAAGTAGAAAGAATTTATCTCAATAGATTCCACGATCACATTAATCCATTTTTAGTAAGCCTAGGCGTTAGTCGTGCGTTAGATGAAAGATTTTGGAAATCCATTCAGGAGCTTGATTTCATGCTAAGTCAAGATGAAGTCACAAGTAGCAATTATGGGAGCTCCCGATTTATGCCGAGTAAGAAAGAATTACTTGACAATGTCAAATTAGAAGGGCATATATCGAATTCCATAATGATCAATGAATTCATCAATTTAGAGTCTTACACTCTGAGAAACCAAATTGTACAAATACTTGATTTACTGGATAAAGAGATTAAATGAAACGCATCCTCACAACCTCATCAGAAAAATTTTCTGAATAAATGCCTCCAAGCCTACGGATAGGTCATGTTTACTTCTTCAAATAATCAGCTAGCAAACCACGTAACACTTCAAGATCTTTTTCACGATCTCTCATGAGTAGCTTGTGCTCGTTGCATTCGAAAGCATCGGATCTGATTAGAATAAGTCCAATTTCTTTTGCTTCCAAACCTTTGTACTTGCGCTCCTGATAGATCTTGATTTGCTTCGCACGCTTCACTGCTTCTCTCGTCTTTTTGCTGGGCTTTTCTCGAATGACTATCGGGTCCACATCACGACTTTCCATCATCTCAAGCACAAGATTTTGCTCTTCATAATAAGCATCCACCGGAAGTTTACTCTGGGTCTTTCCATTTTTATGAACGTCTCCTAGTAGAAAATCGAACCGATGCTTTCTCGAAGCTTCCAATCCCAATAATTCATCGCAAAGGTCTATAATATAATGCTCATCATTGTTAGCCTCTGTTATCCTAGCTTTTTGTTTTTTGGTCTCTCCTGTGTCATTGACATCTTCGGATACGAATGACACACCTTTTCTCACAAAGTACCAATAGACATCCTTGGCTTTTCGTTCGGCATGAGCCAATGGAATCTTTTTGAGCGTATCCTCTTTATCCAGGGCACGGAGAATCTTGCGAATAGGAAGTCCCTTCTTTTCATCCGCCACGAAAATTCCAGCCGTAATGAAGTCTTGCATCAAGGCTTTAACAGGTATAGAGTCTTGAACTTTGTTACTCTTAAAATAATCGGTGACCACCTTATTAATAGCTTTGATTCTTTGCGCGTTTGTCATGTCTGTAAATTACATGTTGTGATGGAGAAGCCGTTGATTTAAGAGGAGATAATAATCTCTACACATGACAATCTCCTCAAAATAAAACACCCAATGTTCGACTGATCGGAAGTTGTCTAAAATAGGACAAGAATCTCACTCCAAAATTTCAACCAATCGATCTAAAGCTTCCTGATTAGACTTCATCTGAATATTATCGATGATATTCTTCTTCTCCTTACTAGTCAAATGCCAGCTAAGAGAAGCACGTTCGAGCGCCTTTCTATCGAGCTCCTTTGAAGTCACAAAATACTCCTCATTTATATTGGAGTAGGTATTATACTCGATCTCCACTACCTCCAATGGCACCTTCATCAAGGTCTGAATCCCCCTGATCTTTGAATCGTTATTAAAGTCTTGAATGTTCGCTAAGTTATTGTACACACTGGCTATCGGGTAGGTAAATTTTTGTAAAAGTGAAGCATTGGATTCTTGTTCTATTGGTGTTTGTTTTCGAGTATCTCTAATAGCTACTATGACCACTGCCTCAGTGTTTTGCTCAAACCACTCTCTAAAAACATAAAGAAACCTAGTAGCATCCGCCACACCAAAATTGTCTGAAATACCAGCATCCATAATCTCTATTGACGGCTCACTGGGAAGTGAAACTGTCGGGGTGATATACGGAAATGAAGCTGACATCCTGAGTGCCGAAAGGAAGTTCACATCCTTAGCGCCTTGATCTAGGAAAAGAGTATTAAAATCCACCCCGCCAATCTTAAAATCGTTACCTCCAACTTGGTTGATATTCATAAAAGACATGCGCTGTGGTGAGATATAGAGCTTCCTTCCGTCATTGGATATCACTGGCGACATGAGTAGCATAGGAATCTGCGCAGTACGCTCAGGTATGGCATAATCCTCAAGGTTCTTCTCAAGCACATAACCAAGATTGGTATTGAGACTTTGCTCAAATACATAGCCACGATCCTTTTTATAATTCTTATCGTGGTACGCGTACTTTCTCACTCCGAAGAAGGCATCATTGACCAAGAGTGAAAAGATGATCGCATTTAGATTATCCTGACCAATATTGGTCAACTGCTGAGTTGGAGATGGTACTTTTCTTTTCAGCATACGTTGATGCATGAGCTCACGATAATATGCCGCTCCGATCAATCCTCCTGAAGCACCAGTAATCAATATGGTCTGTTCCAAAATAGATCTCCGAAGCGCTTTATCAATAGTCTGAAGGGCATTTACAGACCAAAGTGCCGCTCGCTGGCCTCCACCGCTCACACACACCAATACCGCTTTTGGCAGACTCTCTTTTTGCTTTAGTTTCCAAGCATTCAAGACAGCTATCATCGCTAAACTATCGGATGCGAAGGTCTGTGCAGAATTCATTTTTTGCAATTTCTCCAATGAATACTCTGCTCTCGGAGCTCGATAATCCAGACCTCTGGCTTGAGCTTCTCCTTTAATGAGTCCTGTCCTCACTACAACATTGAGCAAAATCAAACACAGAAAAGAGAAAGCCATTCCCCATCCCCTCAACCAAAATGAGACAGCTCCTATCAGCATGAGTACAAACGAAAAAAGCAATAATGAACTAGCTGCAGCTGGTATCTGAAAAATCTCTTGCTCCATGAAAAAACCAAGAAATAAGATCACAGCTATCATGGCGAGCTCCACTATTACCGAATTAAGATGATTTTGATCAAATACTTTCAGGACGGCATCCCTATCATAAAAGTTATCCAATCCTTGGCATTTTCTCACTCGAAACTTCAAATCGAGATATGAAGTGACTGTATAATTTTGTGACTTGCTCTCAGAGAGCTTATTCATCATGCGCTCCCGGCTCAGCTTGGATCGTCTGAGT
Organism: uncultured Marinoscillum sp.; assembly: GCA_964351885.1. Classification (GTDB taxonomy): domain Bacteria; phylum Bacteroidota; class Bacteroidia; order Cytophagales; family Cyclobacteriaceae; genus Marinoscillum. The sequence goes on along the minus strand of CAYGPP010000116.1, from coordinate 1,638 downwards.
CTCTTATCAACCGAGCCTGCTAGGAACTTAAATATGTCCTTATTGGTGAATTTGAAATAAATGAAGAATGCCGAAAGCATCACTCCAATACCTCCAAGGATTCCAAGGATATCGAATAACACTGTTAGTTTGGAAGCGAACTCATTATTTAATTGAAAGCGACTGATCAAAATCAAATAAACAATGAGAGCGACAAAGGGAAGTAAGCTATTATTGAGAGAAAACTTGGCAAATGGTCGTTCCAAAATGCCCACAAAAGTGAACCGATGACTATCCAAGATATAGCACGTAATATGAAACGCCATGGTGAAATTACCAAAAGCTAATCCTACCAGAAAAAAGCTCCAAAAACCTACTTCATGCAAATACTCTGGATCGAGAAATAAATAGTGGATACCATAAAGTCGTCCCATACCTCCGCTGATAGTCACTATGAATAGGAACCATAGTAAGACTAGAGCTAGATTTCGCCTCAAGTGATGAAATAGCAACTGAAGCGGAAAAGAATAAAACAATGAGACTAACCTTAGGGTCATGTAAGCGAATAACGATTTGGTCACTATAATTTATATAAATTCGATCTCTAAAACAGTCACAATGGAAAGTGAAATAGATTACTTTTTAAGTCATGATGGCCTAAGACTATACTACCGCCTTTGGGATTGTGAAAATCCGGAATCCATAGTTTGCATTATACATGGCTTGGCAGAGCATAGTGGCAGGTATGAACATGTAGCTAAGCACTTCAACAATCAAAATATTTCTGTGTTTGGAATTGATCTCAGAGGACATGGTATTTCTCAAGGTAAGCGTGGACATGCCAAAAGTTATGACTTACTCCTCAGCGATGTGGAAGAACTACTGAAAATAGCCCGTGCGACTTATACCGATATCCCAATGTTCCTTATGGGGCACAGCATGGGAGGAAATATTGTCGCTAATTTTGTGCTGACGAAACCTGTCAATGAACTGGCTGGATTTATCCTTTCTTCTCCATGGTTAAAACTGGCGTTTGATCCGCCGGTTTGGAAGGAAAAGCTAGCACAACTTGTTGGGGGCTTCTGGCCATCGCTCACTCAGCCAGATGATTTGGACACTTCTGCATTAAGTAGGGATGAACAGGTCGTCTCGGACTATGAAAATGACCCATTGGTACACGGAAAGGTCTCTGCCGGACTGTACATAGCGGGAACGAAAGCTGCAGAATTCGCTTTAAGTCATGTCCCCGAGAATAAGATTAAAGGATTAGTCTTTCATGGTGATGCAGATCGTATTGTAGACTGGAAAGCTTCGAAATTTTTTGCGGAAGGTAGTAATTTGATAGCGTGGAAACGCATAGAAGGGTCTTATCACGAATCCCTAAATGACCTGGATGAGGAGTCCGTGCTTACTTCGATTACTGATTGGATCAAATCGGTTTTGTCGAATAGGTCGCTTAATAGTTAATCTGTAATATTCGGAAGTGAAACAATAAACTACGCTCCCTTTCCAATCTGACTTTCCTATTTGTTCTTCCTTTATTATTTTTGACTATTTAGTCGGAAATAGAAAGTCCCAAACCCGTTCGTTCTCCCATGGGTTTGGTAATAAAAAATGGATCAGATATTTTGCCTTGAAGCTCTTCGGAAATACCACAGC
>CAYGPP010000115.1:0-13323 GCA_964351885.1 uncultured Marinoscillum sp. | reverse complement strand
AAATCTTATACTCCAAGATGGGGCTATTATTTTCAACCCTTCACATGTATTTGGTTTCTTCTCTGCATTCAATCCTGCTGTGGTTGATAATGCCACTTTATATAAAAGTGGAATGCCTGCAATGTATGGTGGTAGACTTTCATCTGTATTGGACATTGGGTTGAAAGAAGGAGATCGAAAAGAGCATCATGTAGTGGCTGGTATTGGGTTAGTAGCTAGTAAACTCGCTGTGGATGGACCAATTATTGAAGACAAACTTTCATTTGTTTTAGGCGCTCGTGCTTCATATTCGGATTGGATGTTGGGTTTGGCTAAAGACGGGGATTTTAAAAATAGTTCGGCATCATTTATTGACACGAACTGGAAGCTTTCATGGTTTGCAAATGAAAAGAATAAGTTGACCTACAGCGGATATTATAGCAATGATGGTTTTGGCTTTGATTCGGATACAACATTCAGTTGGTATACTTTCAATAACTCACTTCTTTGGAAGCATATCTTCAGTGAAAGTACAGTAATGGATGTCACTCTAGTAAATGGTCAATATGGTTTTACCATTCAGGATGAGGATGGAATTGATGCATTTGACATCAATTCAGGTATTAATTATCAAACTTTCAGAACTGATTTAACCAAAGAATTTACAACTAGTAATAAGTTGTTTTTTGGGGTAGATGCAACTTATTATCAGTTTAACCCAGGAGAACAAAAACCTACAGGATCAAATTCAGGCGTAGAAAATATAACACTAGAAACAGAAAAGGCACTTGAAGCATCTGCTTATATCGAAGATGAGTTTAGAGTTAATCCGAAATTATCCATAAGAGGAGGGCTTCGTTTCAGTAGCTACATGAATTTTGGACCTGGAAGCGATTTGTTGTTTGGTGATGGAGATTCAAAAAATTTAGATAATGTAATAGACACCATCAATTATGGAAGTGGTGAGACAATCGCATCTTATGCAGGTTTTGAGCCAAGGGTCAATGTCACTTATCTTTTAAACCCGAAGAGTTCAATTAAGGCAAGCTATAATAGGGTGAGACAATATTTGCATTTAATAAGTAATACGGCTGCAGTAACACCGACAGATTTCTGGAAAACAAGTAATAAATACATTCCACCAGAAATTGGAGACCAATTTACTATTGGATACTTTAGGAATTTTAAAAATAATTCTATCGAATTCTCTGTTGAGGCCTATTACAAACAAGCAACTGATATAGTAGACTTCAAAAATGGTTCTAAACTTTTGATGAATGAATATATCGAAGCAGATTTGATAAATGGAACATCTGAGGCTTATGGTTTGGAGTTTTTCCTAAATAAGAAAACCGGTCAACTAACAGGATGGGCTGGATATACTTTTTCGCGAACTTTCAGGACCGTGAATGGAATTTATACTGATGAGATTATTAATCAAGGGAATCCTTATCCAGCCAATTTTGATAAGCCACATGATATCACTCTTGCATTGACTCATGAACCAAATCCCGTTCTTACTTATGGGTTTAATTTTAGTTACAGTACTGGACGTCCTGCAACCGTTCCTTTAGGCGCATATGGAGTCTCTAACTTGGCGAATGTCTTTAACTATTCGGAGAGAAATCAAGAGCGTATTCCTGACTATCACAGAATGGATGTTTCAATGACGGTTCGAAGTAAACCTAAGATTGAGAGAAATTGGAAACTTAGTTACACACTTGCGGTTTATAATTTGTATGGAAGAAGGAATGCCTATTCTGTATTTTTTGAGAATAATTATGGGAGTCCACCAAAAGCTTATCAGCTTGCCGTCCTAGGTAGTCCTTTTCCGTCACTTAGCATCAACTTTGAATTTTGATACCTGCATTGAAATACCTTATGAAGAATTTTGGAATTAAGTTTTTAGTTGTAATATTTTCATTATTCTCCCTATTTGGTTGTATTCAAGAAATTGAACAATTCGGAGGAGGATTAACGCCCCTGATTGTAACAGGAGAATTAACAGACGAATCAGGACCACATCAAGTAAGATTGCTTTTTCAGGAGGGATTCAATGTTCGTCCAGACTTTCAGAAGGTAGATGGGGTAGATGTTCGGATTATAGATGATTTGGGTAATGAGGAACAGTTATCTCAAATAGGTAATGGTTTTTTTGAAACGAGTGAGGATTTTTCTGGTACTATCGGCCGATCTTATCATTTAAAACTAGTTTTTCCTGATGAAAGTATTTATGAGTCAGATCCGGAATTAATGCTCCCAACACCAGCTTTGGAAAAAATTCATTCTGTACCCAATGAATTTAATGAAATGCAATATTTCGTTGATTTTACTGACCCTGAGGGTTTAAATAACTTTTATCGTTGGAGATATAAAGGAACTTATGAAGTTTTTTCGGATTATGCGGGTGAAAGGTTTGGAGGTGGTGATTTTGGGACGCCAAGAAATAGAAGCTGTTACCCAGCCAATATTTTCGGAAATCCCTTCGCTCAATGTTGGGTTAATGATTTTGATATTTCATTCTTAAAAGTTGAAAATGATCAATTATTTAATGGAAGATTTGTTGATAAAAAGCTAATCTATTCACATGGAATTGATATCAAATTTGATATCGGGTATAGTGCCGAAATAAAGCTTCAGTCATTATCCAAGCGGGCACATAAATATTGGAGTGAAATTCAAAACCAACTGGGTAACAAGGGAACCATATTCGAGACTGCCAATTATCAGATTTTGGGGAATGTCAAATCAATCAGTTCACCAGAAGATGTCGTTCTTGGCTATTTTCAAGTTTCTTCTGTGAGTAGTATTCGTGCTTTTGTGGACACCTATAAAGGAACTTTCCCTCCAAGGGATTGTGAGCCAAATGAAGGAGGATGTCGTCCGGCTTATTGTGTGTCGTGTATAGCGTTTGGTACTAGCAGCACCGCCAATAAGCCTGATTTCTGGCCTGCTGATTAATCATACAAAGGCGTCAATGGTTATAAATGAGCCAATATCCTGACTAATCGTTACGATCTGTCTACCTTTGCCGCTCATTTAACAATACATTTTTGAATAATTTTAGCAAACTAGGACTTTCCACTTCGATTCTGGAGGTTCTTGATCAACTCGGGTTCGATACCCCAACACCAATCCAAGAAAAAGCGATTCCCTTATTACTGGACAATGAATCAACCGATTTTATTGGTCTAGCCCAAACAGGAACTGGAAAAACAGCAGCTTTCGGACTTCCACTCATTGATCTTATTGATGAGAAAAATGGAGCTACTCAAGCACTTATTATGGCTCCAACAAGAGAGTTGAGTCAACAAACAGCCAAGCAATTGGTGGATTTTTCTAGAAATAACAAGGCGATTAACATAGAAGTAGTCTATGGAGGTGCGGCCATTGTTAACCAAATCAAAGCACTTAAAAGACCTACACAAATAGTAGTTGCAACACCAGGGCGACTGATTGATCTAATCAAGAGAAAGGCTATTAAGCTTGATGATATTAAGTATGTAGTCCTTGATGAAGCTGATGAAATGCTCAATATGGGTTTCAAGGAGGAGATAGACACCATTTTATCCTACACTCCTGAGAATCGGGTTACGTGGCTTTTTTCGGCTACTATGCCGAGTGAAATCCGTAGGATTACCAAGAAATACATGACTGATCCTGTGGAAGTGGCAGTCAATAGTGAGCAAAAAAGTAATGTGGATATTACCCATCAATTTGTTACGACAAAGACGGGGAATAAACTGCCATCGCTTAAGCGGTTTTTAGATATGCAGCCTGATATGCGTGGCATATTGTTTTGTAGAACAAGACGTGAAACACAAGAGATAGCAGATAATTTGAGTAATGATGGTTATGGAGCAGAAGCGCTCCATGGTGAGCTGTCTCAGTCTCAGCGTGATACTGTGATGAAAAGGTTTAAGACGCGATCAATGCAGTTGTTGGTCGCGACAGATGTGGCAGCACGTGGGATAGATGTGAATGACCTGACTCATGTAATGCATCATACGCTTCCTGATCAATTAGAAAGCTACACGCATAGAAGTGGTAGAACTGGCCGAGCAGGTAAAAAAGGTATTTCTCTAGCTTTCATCAACCCTCGTGAGGGAAGAAGGATTGAAGAGTTGGAACGTAAGATTAAGGTAAAATTTGAGCGTATTGAAGTTCCAACGCTTGAGGCTTTGAAATCAAACAGAATTCATAGTTGGGCAAGTTTGATCATCAATACTAAAGTAGATGACCAAGCTGACGATATTCTTACTGGTGTTCAAGATCAATTTGCTCATCTGAGCAAAGAAGATTTATTGAAGAGATTGATCACCACTCAGTTGGATAATATCATGACCTCTGGCGGCAATGAATCTAATCTCAACGAAGCATTTGGTGGTTCTCCAGAGAGAAGAGATCGTGGTAAATTCAATCGCTACTTTGTGAATATCGGAAGCATGGACGGTATGACAAAAGCTGATTTACTTCATTTTTTGTCGGATAACTCTGGAGTAGATCGTAAGTTTTTTGGAGATATCACACTTCAGAAAAATTGTTCATATTTTGATGTGGATAGTGGTAGTGACAAAGGTCTCAATCTTAAGTTCGAAGGTGTAGATGTAGAAGGCCGGAGTATTCGTGTCAATCGTGACGACCAAGGAGATGCAAGAGAGAAGCGTTCATTCTCTGGTAAAAAGCGCGAAGGAGGAGGCCGCCCAAGATCAAATTCATCTCGACCGAAAAAAGAATTTAGAAGACCTAGTAGAAGAAGATAGAACTGAAGCAGCTGTTTGATTGGTAACAATGACTTATTACCAATCGAATATCTTATCTTTGAAGTTCAATATGGCATTCTTTATACCTGATGCCAAGTTTGAGATATTGAATTTATAATTTGTGTTTATTAGTCGCCTTTTTAAACGCATGATTATCAGCACCTTGCAAGCCTTTATTCTTCGGCTAAATTCAGATCTCGAGTTTTGAAATGATGTGATTCACTTGAATGCACATCAAGGTAATTTGTATCACTTAATTACGATAACGACAAGTATGGCAAGATCACAAAATAGCTTCATCAAGAAGCAAAAGGAGAAAAAGAAGCTTCAAAAGCGTAAGGAGAAGGAAGAGAAGAAAATGGAACGCAAAGAGGATAATCTAAAAGGAGGATCTCTGGATGATATGATCGCTTGGGTTGATGAGTTTGGTAATATCGTAGATGAAAAGCCAGAGGAAAAACCAGTGAAGAAGAAAGATGATAAACCTGCTGATCCAAAATAATTTGATCGACGTTTATTAAAAAGGAAAGCCCTCATGATTGACAAATCATGAGGGCTTTTTTATGCACTGTATGCTTAAGATCAGGCCATTGCAGCACGCTTCGCTTCTATGTATTCATCATATGTACCAAGCTTATCTATAATCCCTTTTGGAGACAGTTCAATGATTCTGTCTGCAATCGTTTGAGTGAAGGTATGATCATGTGACGTGAAAATAATCGTACCAGGGAAATCCCTTAATGAGTTATTTAAAGCCTGAATAGATTCCAAATCGAGGTGGTTGGTTGGATCATCCATTAGCAAGAGATTAGCGCCTTGGAGCATCATGCGACTAAGCATACACCTCACTTTTTCACCTCCAGAAAGCACTTTACATTTCTTCAGTGTCTCCTGACCTGAGAAAAGCATTTTGCCTAAGAATCCTCGGATATATACTTCGTCCCTCTCACCTGGTGAAAACTCCCTCAACCAATCAACGAGATTTTCTTCATTGTCAAAGAACTTTTCGTTTTCATTCGGTAGATAGGCATGGGTGACGGTTTGTCCAAATTTGAATGAGCCTGAATCCGCTTTTGCTTCGTCTGAAAGAATTTTGAAGAGAGTGGTCATTGCCAAGCTATTGTCTCCAACTAGAGCAATTTTCTCACCCTTATTCACGAACAAATCAAGATTTTTGAAAAGCGGATTTCCATCAATGGATTTACTTAGCCCCTTGATCTCTAATATTTGATCACCAGCCTCTCTGTTTTGTCCAAAAATGATCGCTGGGTACTTTCTATTAGATGGCTGAATATCATCGACATTGATTTTATCCAATAACTTCTTTCGAGATGTTGCTTGCTTTGACTTAGAGGCGTTAGCACTAAAGCGAGCAATGAAGTCTTGCAATTCCTTTTTCTTTTCCTCAGCTTTCTTATTGGCAGAAGATCTTTGCGAAAGCGCAAGTTGACTGGATTCGTACCAGAATGTGTAATTACCAGTAAAGACCTTGATCGCACCAAAATCAACATCGGCAATATGCGTACATACTGTATCAAGAAAGTGTCTATCATGCGATACTACGATCACAGTATTCTTAAAGTCCAATAAGTAGTTCTCCAACCATTCGATTGTTTTCAAATCCAAATCATTGGTAGGCTCATCGAGAATTAGTATATCAGGATTTCCAAATAGGGCTTGAGCTAATAAGACACGGACTTTATGTTGATTATTTAGCTCGTTCATCGGTCGGAAGTGATCAGCTTCTACTATGCCAAGACCACTAAGAAGTGCGGCAGCATCGGATTCTGCATTCCATCCATCCATCTCTGCAAACTCAGTTTCCAGGTCAGAGACACGATTACCATCAGCTTCTGAGAAATCGGGTTTTGCGTAAAGCGCTTCCTTTTCCTTCATGTTAGCCCAAAGCTTATCATGACCGATTAGGACTGTGTCTAGCACATTGAACTCATCGTAGGCAAAGTGATCTTGCTTCAATACAGCCATTCTCTTTTCAGGTTCTATATGAACCCTACCAGAATTAGCCGAAATCTCACCTGATAGAATTTTCAGGAAAGTAGACTTACCAGCACCATTTGCGCCAATTATACCATAGCAATTACCACCTGTGAACTTTACGTTCACCTCATCAAATAGAACTCTTTTACCGAATTGAAGAGAAATGTTCTCCGTTGAAATCATATGTACTCGTATTTTGAAAGTGCAAAAGTAGACTTTCAAAGAGCCAATTACTAGTAAAGAATGCGCTGTTTGACTCTTTAGCGAGTAGATCTAATCTTTAAAAAGGATTGCCATTGAAATCGGAGGGACAACTACCTTACGAGTGATATCTTTTGAACCTTCAAGATCAATGGAACTACCTAACGCACAAATTTTCCATTGACCTTCAATGGGCACTGACTTTGATTCCTTTTTAGCATTGTAGATCACGTTAATCTCCTTCCAAGAATCACCATTGGCATTATTTGAGATGGTAAACGCAACTATACCGTCATTTGAATCTGAAAATGAAAGATTCTCACGCACCATATCAGCGTTGGGCATGGAAAAGGCTGGATGCGCTTTACGGAGTGAAATTAAACTTGAGTAATAATCAAAAACCTTTTGATTCTGAGATTTCCAATTCCAGTTGATTTGATTGACTTCATCAGACTGATTGTAGCTGTTATGTTCGCCATCCTTGGTACGCATCATCTCCACTCCAGCATGCAAAAATGGTATTCCTTGAGACGTAAGTACGATAGCATTGGCCAACTTCTGCATGGCTATAATCTCTGAATCAGATGCATCTGGACAAGACATGATAAGTTTATCATACAAGGTATTATTATCATGGCATGAAACGTACGATACTGCCTGCCAAGGTTGAGAACTCCAAGCTGTGTCTGAATAATTAACACCCTTGTAATCAATCTGAGGATGCTGGATCGATCCAATTACTCCAAACTTGATGGACTCTTCCATTCCTTTCGCCCCACTTACAAATCCTGTACTTTTATCATCAAAAACAGACCCTTTTATGCCATCTCTGATGTCATCGCTAAATGCTGATACTTTTGGCATTTGATAGGTATTGGCTTTCAGCGCTCGTTTTTCTGCCGATAAAGGAGATCCGCCAGAGGTCCAACCCTCACCATAGATAAAAATGTTAGGATCAATCTCAGCGACCGCATCGGCCACAGCATTCATAGTCTCTATATCGTGGATTCCCATTAGGTCAAACCTAAATCCGTCCAGATGATATTCTTTAGCCCAAAACGCAACTGATTCCACGATGTACTTTCTCGTCATTGGTCGCTCAGAGGCGGTTTCATTGCCACAGCCAGAAGCATCTGACCATGTGCCATCTGTATTTTGTCGGTAGTAATATACGGGAGATTCTCTATTGAAGTTGGACTCTTTTGTTCTTCCAGTGTGGTTATATACTACATCAAGAATAACTCCAATACCATTGTTATGAAATGCCTGAACCATTTGCTTGAATTCTTTGATTCTAACCTCAGCATTGTATGGGTCAGAGGAAAACGAACCTTCGGGCACGTTAAAATTTTTCGGATCATAACCCCAATTGAATTGCGCACTATCTAAATTAGTTTCGTCAATCGAATAGTGATCAAAAGCTGGGAGCAAATGAACATGCGTAATGCCTAGCTCTTTCATGTGGTCGATTCCCGTTTTGAGGCCTTCACTGCTCAAAGTACCTTCTTCAACCAAGCCTAAATACTTTCCTGGTAATGACGAGCCTGAGTTAGTATTAGAGGTTATGTCACGGACATGTAATTCATAGATGATAGCTTCATTGGCTGCATTAATTGCTATTCGTTGATCATCATCCCAGCCTTCTGGATTTGTTAGAGATAAATCCAAAATCATCGCTCTATCTCCATTCACACCTACAGCATTTGCATAGATTCCGGGCGTCTCGCCCAGCCATTTTCCATCAATTTTCACATGGTAGCCGTAGTAAACACCCGCTAAGTCCTCTGAGATACTTATTTCCCAAAGTCCTTCTTTTTTGCTGGTCATTAAGACAGTTTGGATAGGTTCTCCTCCATCACCGGACTTATACAAATTGACCTTTGCGCTTTGAGCAGTAGGTGAATAGATTTTGAAAGTAGACTCTTCTGGGGTGTATGAAGGCCAAAGTGACGCATTAGGATAGTACGGGTAGTCGTCAAACGAGGTGTAGACTTTTGGTTTTGGCTCCATGCAGGAAGTGAGAATTAAAAGGAAGAACAGATGAGAAATGACTTTCATAACTAGGGTCATGGTTAATGCAACACTAAAATAGGGGTATTCATATAATTTCTGTTACTCTATATTAGCATTGAACATCTCAAATCGAACTTATTAGTCGAAACTCACCTTGTGAAGAACTAACCCTGACGAAGGAGCTACATTCCGGATTTGCATGCCATCAGGGTTGGCTAATGATTCAATGATGTTGTCTTTGGTCCACACGCCTCTGCCTACATCTACTAGGGCACCCATCATCAACCTGATCTGATAGCGCATGAAGCCCTCACCGGTTACCTTTAGTGCAAACGACTCAGTAGGAGTGAAGCTACCTTGAATTAAGTCATTAGCCACAATTTCAATATGATCAACAGCACGTACGAAAACCGTATCTGGTGAAGGCTTACTCACGTATCGTTTGAAATTATGGGTTCCCTCAAAAGCCTTTGCGGCTAATTTCATTGATCGAATATCTAGTGCTTTTCCAAAGTCCCTGATCAGAGGAGCATTGAACGGATGTGATTTTTGACCTGAACTGAAGTAGTAATGATATTCCTTTGTTTTGGCCTGTTGGATGATGTTGAATTCCGCACCTACTTGCTCGATGGACTTAGCGCGAATGTCTGAAGGCAGATTTGCATTGAAGGCATGGATGAATCTTTCTTCTACAATAGGTACATTTAAAAACAGCTCAAGAGCATAATCATTGGCAGATACCTTAGCATCAGTGCGCCCACAACCGAGCGTTCTAAATTGGTCATGTTCCAAAATGAACAAAAGGGTTTTATCTACCATTCCATGGATACTCCTAAATCCCGGCTGCTTTTGCCAACCATGATAACGAAACCCCAAGAACTCAATTCTGATTAAATAGAAACACTTCCAATTTGCCATATATTATTTAAACCTAAATTATTTGATTTGACTAAACAGTAAAATGTGTCACTTCTGGATAGACGCTTTATCTGTCCGTTTCATTACCAGTCGATAGGGAAGTAGTCCTTTAAGAATTTACCTGACCAATGTTTACCAGTATTGATACCGTCTAGCAGTGGATCTAGAACCCTGGCTGCTCCATCCACTATATCTAATGGTGGCTGAAAATCATGGAGCTCTTCTTTCCGCTTAGATAGCTCTACAGGATCTTCATCCGTCACCCATCCTGTATCTACTGCATTGATGTAGATCCCATCTTTTGCGAAATCAGAAGCCGCAGTGTGAGTCATCATATTCAATGCAGCCTTAGCCATATTGGTATGCGGGTGTCGATCTTCCTTATGGAACCTGTGGAATTTTCCTTCCATTGCGGAGACATTAATGATGTGCTTGACTCCTGTGTTTTCTTTGCGCATCAGATTAGAGAGTCTGTTGCAGAGCACGAAAGGAGCGACAGCATTAACTAACTGTACCTCAACCATTTCTGGAGTTTCTATTTCACCCAACTTCAAGCGCCAACTATTGGTTTTTCTTAAATCAACTTGCTGTAAATCAGCATCTAGTTTTCCTTCAGGAAAGACCTCTTGATTTGCCAAGCTATGATCAAAACTATATGGAATCTGAGATAGCTTTGCGGATGCACTCAAACCGATTCCTGGCTCAGGAGATTGCCATGCAATTGGCAGGTTCTTATCGTTGATTTTTTTCTGACCGGAAATGACTTTCAACTCTTCTATGCAGTCGATGTGATCACTAAGTAGGTCTTGGACCTTAGCGGAAAGTTTATCTAAAGGCTTCTCCTCGTTGGCCATCAAGTGTTTATAGAAACCAGCCGGGCGTCTTACCGTCTGAGCAGCGTTGTTGATTAAGATATCTAAGCGATCATATTTGAATTCAATAAAATTGCAGAAGATCTACACACTTGGGATATGCCGTAGATCCAAGCCATGAATATGTAATCGATCCTTCCATTCGAAGAAATCGTCCTCTTTAGCAAACCTAATAGCCGAATCAACTGGGAAACGGGTGGTCGCTACCACAGTGGCTCCTGATCGCAAAAGCATCAAAGTAATGTGATAACCAATCTTTAGTCTAGAGCCAGTGAGTATGGCTACTTGGCCAGATAAATCTGCTTCCTGGAAGCGCTTAGCATAGTTGACGTCACCACAATCTTGACACATAGCATCATAAAAGTGATGAACCTTAGTATAGAGTTTTTTACAGACGTAGCAGTTTCTCGGAGACTCCAGATCAGGCATTTGATCAACAGGAGTGGGGTTTACCAAGAGTTTGGGGGCATCAAAGATTAGTGCTTCTCTGGCTGATCGTATACCAGTTTGCTTCCTAGCATGCTTATCCCTTTCCCTTTTCTTGCGCTCGGCAGCCTTCTTGCCATCTTTTCTTCTTCTTTCAAATTCCTCACGATTTGGTCTTGTGAGTGCGCCAGCAGCTTTCATTAAAGCTATTCGCTGATCCTCAGGAAGTTCAAACAAAGCATTAGTGTCTCCTATCAAAACTTCAAGCACTTCGATGCACTTGGAAATTTCCGATGGATGAAAATTATGATCTGATGAATCGTTCATGGAAGTGAAATATTATTTGCAAAAATAGAAGCTTTCCGCTCTCTATGGATGAATTGAGTCAAGTCAAATTAATTTTCTTTATCTATAGCCCGATTGGTTCGCTTTTCAATCGTCAAAATTTGTCTACTTTTATCCTTTAAAAGAATTAGAAGTTCAATGAAATCATCGTACCAGAAGCTGATCAAAGGAAATGAAGAGTGGGTAAAAGCGCAGCTGGAACTTGATCCTGACTATTTTAAAAAGTTAGCCAAGGGACAAAAGCCTGAATTTTTGTGGATAGGATGTTCCGATAGTAGGGTGCCAGCCAATGAGATTACTGGTACGGCATCAGGTGAAATATTTGTACATAGAAATATTGCCAATCAAGTGATCCACTCGGATACCAATATGTTGAGTGTGCTTCAGTACGCTGTAGAATACCTACATGTAAAGCACGTGATAGTATGTGGACACTACGGATGTGGGGGAGTGAAAGCTGCGATGGATACCCAGCATGTAGGGTTAGTTGGTAGATGGCTAGCTTATATCAAGGATATTTATCAGAATAATGAAGGTTTACTCTCATTGATTAAAGATGAAAATGAGAAGGAAAACCGAATGGTCGAACTCAACGTGATAGAGCAGGTTCATAATCTGGCTAAAACATCCATTGTCCAGAAAGCATGGCTTAACCGCGAATTGGAGATTCATGGATGGGTTTATGCTCTGGAGAAGGGGAAAATCATTGACCTTGAGTGTAAGTACTCAAATATTGATCAGCTGGAACCCATCTATAGGTTTTCAGGTCTCTAAGAATCAATAATATCGTTCAATAAGATTCTTTTAAAGTTGCAAAGCCAGTTGCTTTCCGAACTTGATCAAATCAGAAGTCTCAGTCTTGTTCATCTTACCATCAAAGCGATAAACGATAATAGAGTGACCATTACTCTCTATGTGGTAAACTTGATAAGTCTCAATAAAGCTCAGGATCACAGGATTAAAAAACGCTCTTACCGCTGATTCGTTAGGACCTCTTAAGAGGAATCTGTCCGAGAAGATCGGATGATTATCAAAGTCGATATCCTGGTCCAAAGCAATATCTCCAACCTTATCAAATAAGCTCTCTAACTCTAAGGTAAATATTGGGAATGGCGCTTTACCAGAATCCTTTTTCAGAATGAGTGCAGGCAAGATGGAATCTGCCGATTTGGTTTCTAAAGTGGTATCATAAATAATCTCTGAGTATAAGTATCGGATATCTTCAAATACACCACTGATGAGATTTTGAGCATATTCAATCTTACCCCTCTTAAGAAAACTGAATCCATCAAAATCTTTGAAAGACATGGTCTTTCGTGGGGTAAAAAACATTCCAGACTTCTCAGCTAATTCTGACAGGAGCTTCTGATGATCGGTAAGTTCGATTTCTTTTGGAACGTTATCTTTAGCTGTAACCAATGTTGCTAATGGATGATCAGAGACTGGGATCAAATGATCTTCATTACAAAATGTCAGGGTTTTGCCGTTCTTTTCCCAATCCTCTTGTAACTCATATAAGTGGGTTCTAAAGGTGTGATCGATGAGGTTAACATTTTGAAAATCAATCACTAAACTCTGTTTATTACTATATTCTTCAATTTGATTTTTCACAGAGATATAGTTGGAGAAGATCCCCGAATGTTGAAGTTTTATAACACCACTTCCACTATTGGCTTCTTCGAATTCTATCTTGGACTTAAACATGTATCGGAGAGGAGCTCCTGAGGCGATGTGAATAATGAAATTCATCAGGATCCCCGCAAGAATTCCAATTATCAAATCTGTTATCAGAACCATTATAAGTGTCG
>CAYGPP010000114.1:0-13433 GCA_964351885.1 uncultured Marinoscillum sp. | reverse complement strand
GTTGGCTATTTTCCGAGTAGGAAAAGCAGTGGCGTAGCTATCCGCTTGCCCCAGTCCACCTCTGTGTGCGCGGCTCCTTCGTAGGCTTGGCTTTGGTATGAATTGGGTGAGATGCCGTAAGGCATGAGAGCCTCATCAAATAGCTTTTGGTAGGGAGGGTAAAGGGCATCAAGTGTGGTGGTGCCATGATCCATGTATAGCTTTCGGCCAGCCATCAGGCCAGCTCTGGCAAGCATATAATTGCGAAAGCGCTCAGGGATGATGTCTGTAGCGGCATAGCCCAGTGTCCAATGTGTAGACAGGCATGCCGCGCCACCGAAGACTTCTGGATACTCCATGAACGCATACATAGAGATCAATCCGCCCATGCTGGATCCCATGATGAAGGTATTGCCTCGGTCAGGCTTGGTGGCGTATTGGGTATCTATGAAGGGCTTAAGTTCGTTCACTATGAACTTTAGGTATTCGTCAGATTGTACGGCTATTGGGAAGAGCTTTTGGCCGTAGCTCACCAAGTTGTAGAGGGAATCTTGGATAGCAGCTGGCAAGGTAAGGAATGGCTTCTGTGGGGTGTAGTCAGGCTTCCGTTCTGCAGGTACATTCCATATCGCTACCAAGATGCAAGGCGGGATTTCTTTGCTTTCGATCAATCGGCCTAGCGCTTCATCCATGCCCCATTCTTGGCCATTCCAAGTGGTGGTGCTATCAAAGAGCATATTGCCATCATGCATATAGAGCACTGGGTAAGCTGCCGTGCTATCGTATCCATCTGGTAACCAAACATCTACATTTCGCTCGGTAACATACTGTGAAGGGAAAGCCGTCATCCTTTCGAGACTTCCTGAAGCTAGTTTAGGTTTTTGCGCCAAGCAAACACTGGCTACTGCCAGCATGATTGTAACTGAAAAGAGCTTCTTCATGGCTATTGTCGGATTAGGATGGCTGCACTGCGTCCCGCAAGTGTTAGTTGTAGGCCTTCGTCTGATTGGCTCACTTCGGTACCGCCTAGTGCGTCTTTGAAATCACCATCAATGCGAGGAGTTACTGTGATCAGCTTCGGTTCATTGGAAGCATTGAAGACGGC
The DNA here is from genome assembly GCA_964351885.1 of uncultured Marinoscillum sp. Taxonomy (GTDB): domain Bacteria; phylum Bacteroidota; class Bacteroidia; order Cytophagales; family Cyclobacteriaceae; genus Marinoscillum. The sequence continues at coordinate 12,349 of CAYGPP010000114.1, read as the reverse complement.
TATCACTTCTTGTGATTCATCATATCGGCTATAGGCCAATGTGTTTTCTGCATTATTGATCAGAATGTATTCAATGTTGCCTTTGGTCAGCACTGGATTGTCTTTGCGCAGCGCAATCAATTGCCTGTGGTAGTTGAACACCTCGTCATTGAATTTGACCTCATCCCTTGGGCGTTCACGGCCTAGCGGATGGGTAGTCTCATCTTCAAAATCATAGTCTGGCCAGATCAGCGGTTTACGCGTTGAGGGGTCATCGCCTCCCCACATGCCCATCTCATCTCCAGCCCAGATATGCGGCGCGCCTACATAGGTATATTGATGGGCTAGCAGCATGAAGAGCGTCTGGTAGCTTGCAGGATCAGGTTTGTGGATTTTGTAATCTGAGGTCTCAGATGGGTTGGTGTCTACCTTGTATTTGTTTTTGTTGAACAATGCGGTGAGCACACGAGGCACATCATGACTTGCCGTAAGGTTCATCATGGCACGGTTGGTTTGAGGACGCAGGTTGTCACTAAACGACACCAAGCTATCTACAAACTCAGATGGAGATATGGCAGTAGGCGAGGCATTGAAAAAATGTCTTGCCGCACGATACCAGCGGTAGTTCATAGGCGAGTCAAACACATCGCCACGGACAAATGGCTCAGGCTCTAGCAAATGATCTGGCCACTCTGCCCACCAAACTTCTCCCACGAGGTAGGTTTCTGGATTGATATCCCGAACCACTTTGCGGTATTCACGCCAGAATCCTAGCGGTACTTCGGCAGCCACATCTAGTCGGTAGCCATCTACGCCATCTTCAGGATTGCCATCACCATTGGGATCAAGCCATTTGCGCGTAATCGCGAAAATGTGGTTTTTGACTTCTGGCAGTAGGATATCGCCCTCCGAGGCTTTCACGCCTTTGCTATGATCGATGAAGACTGTTTCCTTGATCTCAGGGAGATCATAGACGTTCGCCCAGCCATTGTATTCAAATTCATTTTCTTCGGTAGCAGGATCATCAAACTGCTTCACCCAATACCAATCGGCATACTTGGATGCTCGCTGATTTTTCAAGAGATCTTGCCATGCCCAGAAAGTATGGCCAGTATGGTTCCATGAGTAGTCAAGAATGACTTTGATGCCACGCTCATGAAAAGCCGCGACCACATCGACAAACATTTGATCTGCGCTGGACATCTTCCAAGTGGCAGGATCATCTGGCGTTTCACTATTCATGATCTCCACATCACCTCTTGGATCGGGCCCAAAATTTCGATCGATGTGTCGCCAATGCCGTGCATCATACTTGTGTAACGAAGGCGCATCGTTGAGCGGATTGAAGAAGATCGCGGTGACTCCAAGAGAGTCCAAGTAGTCCATCTGGTCTAAGATGCCTTGGAGATCTCCTCCATATCTTTTGAGTTGTGCTTTGGCAGCAAATGAAGTGACTGGATTGCCGTAAAAGTCTTTTTCTTTTTCGATCCCAGACATGTAATCCTCCGGCTCGTACCAATCTTGAGTCCAAGGGGTGACATGCCAATCTTCTGGAATGTAACCCGGATACGTGCCTTCTATGTCTTCATGAGTTGGATCATTAGAAGCGTCACCATTGCGGAAACGCTCCACCATGATCTGATACCAGACTACTTCACCAGCCCAAGCCGGCGGATCTTCGAAGGCGGTAGTCTTTTCCTGAGTTTCTTCAATGACCGTATCGTTATTGGAGGAGGTCTGACATCCTGTTAAAATGAGTATTGAAAAAACGAGTAAGAGTGGCTGTCGGAGGATCCTATTGAATAATTCGTTGAGTGAAGTTAGTATTTTCATATCCCTATTTCTTTTCGCCAGTTGCCAATTGCCTCTTTAAACTTAGCAGTGATTTCTGGATTTTCAGCAGCAATGTTTTCGTCATTCATAGGGTCGCTTTCCATGTGGAAAAGCAGCTCTTCGTCATTGCCAATGTCCTGTACATAATGATACCTGGGCGTCCGAACCCAGTATCCGTTAGCGGGTTGTCCCATGAAGGTTTTGTTGTTTGGATCAAACAGTTGAGTGATTTTGCCAAAAACCATGTCACGACCTTCATCATTTCCAGTTTCAATATTATCTCTATAAGAGCGCCCTCTTAGGTGTTCTGGCTTCTGAATAGCTACATAATCGAGAATGGTGGGCAATACATCCATTGAGCTGATCAATTCATTTTTGACTTGTGCTTGAGGTAAGGTTCCTTTCCAAGTGAAAATGATAGGAGTTCTAAAGGTCTGGTCGTAATAGGAGCCTTTTCCTTTTGGCCCACCATTGTGCCAGCGAAGCGAGTCATGTCTATACTCAGCCGTAGGTGTTTGATCCCACCCATTGTCGTTGACATAGATAAAGAGGGTGTTTTCCATCAATCCCTTTTCCTCGAAGTAACCGGTCAATTCTCCAATGTTGTCATCAAACCATGTGACATTGGCATAGTACCTTTTGGCTGATTCGGAGAGGTTCAAGTCTTTGTAAATATTGTAATACTTATCTGCAGCATTCAGCGGATAATGAGGTAGGTCAGGAGCATACCACACAAAGAATGGATTGTCTTTCTGTTTCTCGATGAAGTCATAAACTGGCTGGTTTGTCACTCTTCCTAATTTAAGCCCCTCATTTCCCATGAGTTTGTAAAAAAAGTCGTTGCTCTTTCGATCTTCCTTCGTCCATCCTGTGCTCATGCCTTCAGTGAATCCACCATTTTCATAACTGAATTCCCACCATTTTCCGCCTTGGAAACTCGTGTAACCTTTTTCGTCAAGGTACTTTGGCAATGTCTGGAAGAATGACATAGACTTCCACTGGAATTCTCGTTCCCACAGAATGCTGTCTTCCTGAGAAAGGTTAGCTGTAAGTGTCTCTCGATTTTCTTCCCTGAAAATCTCTTGTTGGAGGTCAAATTCCTCTGCATGAAGCCCGGTAATTAGCGTTCGCAGTGAAGGCGCACAATGGCTTTGGGTAACCATGCCTTGAGTAAAGACAGTACCCATGTTTGCTAGCGTATCCAGATGAGGAGTCTGCACGATGGTGTCTCCCATAAAACCTGCATATGGATAACCCAAGTCATCCGCTACTATGAGGACTATGTTTGGTGAAAGGGATTCGATTATCTCCTGGTTTTTGGATTCATTGCAAGAGAAGAATATGGCAGCAAGAAGCCCAAATGCTAATAATTGGCTGTTTTTCAAGATTTTATTCATGAGTGTAAAAAGTTAATTTTCGAAGAGTGGTGCTGCCAAGCGGCAGCAATTTTTTGGTTACTATTTCACCATCTTTATGATTGTAGAATTCGGCGTTGATGTAGGTTGAGGCGTTGTGCCAAGGCCATGAATTAGCTAAGTTGCTGGTTTGATACAACGTCGCTTTTCCATTCTTGATCATACTGAGATCCGACCATGAGTTATTGATGGGGAGAGCGTAATAATCAGAGAATTGATTGTTATCGTAAGTTTTTATGATTTTTTTCTTATGCTCGATTGGTAAGGCGTAGACAAGTGGGCCGTGTTGGTAATAGACTTCCTTACCAAAAGATTGTTGCTCAACAGCTCTCTCAAACACAATCTCCAAAGTATTATGCTTTTCCCAGCGCCGTTTTAATTTGAGGAATCCATTTTCTATAAGCTGATCTTGATTTTCGCCGTTGATTTGAACAGATTTTGACCAGCTTGGAATTCTTAGAACGAGAGAAAAATCTATCAGACTTTCCAAATTGACTTCCATGACAATGGAATCTTCGAATGGATATGCTGTTTTTTGGTCAATATTTACATTGACACCTTTGATCAAGGTGGAAAAGGTAGAAGGTCCATACATCAAAGCATATAAATTTTCGTCTTTCTTTCCCCACATCTGATCGAGATAGTAGCTCATATTTCTACCATAATTTGGAACGCAGCAGACCGCAGGATCTGAATGAACAGGTGAGTATTTAAATCGTGGATCTTTCGAGGCTTTACCATCAGTGTGATAATGTTGTCCGTCAAGCTGATAGGCATTATCGGCTTTACCATAAGTGATGGCTTTGCCAGCTTCATCTCTAAATCCCATCATTGCGTTGAAAGTTATTTTTTCTGCATTGTCAGCAAATTCCAGATTACCAGTTTTGAATAATGCTGAGGAATAAGAATTTCTTAACTCTAGTAAGGCACAAAATTCGGTAGCCGTCTTTGTTGGGTCTGCTGGCAGTTCCGCTATCCATTCATTACCATGCCCAGCACCACTTGGCAGTATGCAAGATTTGAGTTTGTAAAATGCGTTATCGGTAGCTGTTTTCAACTCATCGAAACCAGTATGATAATAGGCTTGGAGCAAGCTTCTAAAGTGCTCATAGGTATGCACAGCGTGAGCAGAGAATGCTTTGTCTTTTAGGATGAGAGAAGAATATCTCAGATCGTTGAAGGCACGATTGACGCCAAAAGTGGAATACGATCTATAGAGAAATGTGGCATAATCCCGATAGATGGAATTTCCTGTAATACGATGAAGCGATTCACAAACATCCGTGAGCATTAATCCATGTGTGACACCTCCAAACTCATTTGTAAGGTCAAAAGGGTTTGAGCCAGAAGGCCCATATGCTTGCATGGTAAGCTTCATGGCTCGTACTACCGCCGTAAGTACTTCCATGCTATCAGTAAATTCATAGTATGCTAAAAGCATCCTAAAAGCAGTAGTTTGTGCCCAAAGTTCTCCATTGGATCCCTTGTGCTGATAGCGCAGATTCGGTTTGTAAATCCCGATGTATCCTGATTCATCTTGACTTTTAAGTAAACGATCTACGATTTTTTCACTAAGGTGAATAGCATCTCGATCGTCTACCAAATAAGCGTGACGTACATATCCATCCCACCAATTGCCGATGGTCTCAGCATTCCACCACATAATGGATGTTTCCCATTCATCGCCTACTAAAACCAAGTCACCCATATCAGGAACATCATCCAAACCACCTCTTCTATTTTGGTGATAGATGTCGTCATTGATAATGCTTGGAAAGTGCTTGGGTAGGTTTGCAATCATTCCTGTTTTGATATCTTCAGACATCATCTTTGCAATCCATCCAGCGGGCTTTACGGATCCAGTTGGGAGAGGATTAAATGCGGTTTCGATTGATTGCGTGGGTTCGTTAAAAAACTCAAGAAACTTCGAATCATCTATTTTTTGTCTGGAAACCTGATCGACTTTGCTCGTGAAGTTTTTGCCTTGTGAACTCGTTTGTCTGAGTTCGCAAGAGGCCAACAGAAAAATAACGAATAGGTAAGCATATCTAATCATCGATAAGTGATTGGGTTGATAGGGGAGTTTATTATTTCACCAACTTTACATCCGGGGCACCATGTTTTGCTGTCGTTGAGTTGGCCATCATTTTCAGGATTTTTTAGAACCATATCTTTATCCATGTATATGATGGTATATACTTTCCTAATGTAGTTGGTAATGTTAGCGCCAGCTCTATGAAATATCCATCCCGAGTGTAAGCTAACTTCACCAATGTCGAATGGCTCAATGATGTGAGGAAAGTCGTTTACTCTCAGTTTTTTGGCGATCTGCTTTTCACTTTCATCACTTATTGACAATTCTCTTCCTTCTAAAATGGATTGACTACCTGCACTAAATTCTAGTGGTCCCATTTCTAAAGGGACTGGTTGTAGAGGGATCCAAGCGGTGATGGTTTTATCAGAGTCTAATGGCCAGTAGTGTTGGTCCGCGTGCCAAGGTGTAATGCCTCCGCCTCCTTCTTTGAATAGAGCTTGATCATGATACATTCTTGTACCCTCCACCTTCATTAAGTCTGCTGCAATTTTTCCAAGTCTTTTGCTCAGCGCAAGCTTTTTGATTCGGTCATCCTTTGTCCACAGGTTGAAGAGTTGTAGGAAGGCCTTGCCATAAGTGTCTCGTTCGTGGATTGATTGATAGGACTTATTTAGTTTACTGACCTGTGCAGTTATAAGTTCATTGAAATGGTCGATTAGGTTCTTGTCTAGAACATCTTTCAATTTGATGTAATTATGCTCTTGATAAAACTCAATCTGTTTTACAGAGAGCGAATACGGTTCATTTAGTAAATTAAGTTTCTTCATGGTATCATTCAGGATTTAATCATGTCAAATTGAACAAGCGAGTCAATGAATCCCTGACAATTAATCATGATCAGGGTACATTTATAATACTTCACAATTATGCAAAAGCTTTTGTTTTGAAACACAAGGACTGGTACAAAATGCCAATTATCAAGTACAGAAAACAATCACTCAATAATCCAGAGGGAATTTTTGAACTATATTGAATTCCGAAATACTACATCGAATTGCAGGAATATTGCTAGGATCATTGTCATTTAGAATACGTATGATCACCTTTGGTAGTCATGGATGCGAAAGCCCCGATAGAGAAGATCATATTCATTCATTTTTTTTACTGGCTATTGGTAGTGCTAGGATTTACCCTTATTTGGGGATCGTATGATGGTGACTTTGCGAGAAGCTTAATGGTTCAGATCACGAGCCTACCAGCTAGATTTCTTCTAAGTTATGGATTGCTGTTGGTACTCATTCCACGTTATTACCGAATGCAACAATTTGGGCTTTTTGGATTATCTGGAGTTACCCTGTTGGTTATTTCGGTGTTGGTTGTTCAAAGGCCGATTATCATCTTTTTTGTTGAGGGAAGATTTTTGCCTTATCAAAGTCCTGAGTTTTTCAATTTGATTGCGCTGGTCAATACGTCTATTGACGTTTTAGTTCCTGCCATTCCATTGCTTTTTGTACATGATGCCTTTATGCAGAAATGGGGCAGGAGCAATACCGTATTTGGTCAAGAACCTAATGATAAAAGTACCTCGTTGAATGGATCATTCTTATTGAAGGAAGGGAAGAGTGCCCATCTAGTTTCATATTCAGATATACTTTTTATTGAGAGTCGCCGTAATCAATTGATCACTGTGACCAAAGACCAGTCCATCACTTCCTATGGGAATATGGCATCTATGGAAGCACTTTTACCCGCCGAATGGTTTGTGAAAATTCATCGTTCTTTTATTGTCAATATCCGAGAAGTGGATGCTTTCTCAAAGAGAGAAATAAAGATGGGCTCTCATACCTTGCCAATTAGTAGAACTTACAAGGATGAGGTTTCACACCTTTTTCCAAAGTTGAAATAGTGAAGATTTTATTGATCGCTGTATGTTTTGTGTTTTGAATGCATTGACAACAATCCCATAATAGGACCTATTCCGAGTATGAGAATGGAGTATTGAATGTGGATATAATTCTCAAGGAAAAACAATAACTGAATACTCACAATAGTGATAGCAAAACCGATACAATTAACAATTGTGAGTGCTGTGCCTTTCAACTCGGGAATTGCACTTTGTGCTACCATAGTGGATAACATTGGAGAATCTGCTATTACTGCAAAACCCCAGAATAGTAGAAATAATAAGAACACAATTGGGCTTGCATACAGTAAGAATACGGGTGAAAGAAGACAGCACATTGCTGAACTTATTAGCGCGTACCTGGCTGTCTTTAGTGCGCCAATCTTCTCGGAGGCATATCCGGCCACAACACAAGCAATACTCCCAATTCCAATGATGCCAAAAGACAGTAGCGGTATGTTGAGCAATGGAATCTCTCGAAGCTCCTGATAGGTGAGAAGAATGATCGGAACAAACGCCCAAAAAGTGTAGAGCTCCCACATGTGACCGAAGTATCCAAATGCTGCCTTTCGGAAATTGTCATTTTTGAATATCCGCAGGGAAGCGCCAAGGTCTATGCCCTGGCTTGATTTTCTATATGGCCCATTGGGGACAAAAAGATACATACTCAATCCACCTATGACTGCAAGCAGGGAAGTCAAGCTGAGTACCCATGGCCAGTTAGTGGCAGAGAAAAATCCTTGAAGCAAATGCGGCAAAGCTGTACCGAGTACTAGCGCGCCTACTAAGTAACCCAGAGATTTCCCTAGGCCTTTTTCAAAGTGATCGGCGGCTATTTTCATGCCCACCGGATAGATTCCCGCAAGGAAAAATCCAGTACCAAAACGCAAAAAGAGTAGGGTAGTGAGATTGTTGGATTCTACCTGAATCAGCACATTGAAAGCTGCAGCGAGCAGGGCTGATATAAGAAAGACTCTGGAAGGAGAGAAGCGATCAGCAATACTTAGCAATGCATAACTCAGCGTTCCTATTATAAAACCAAATTGAATAGCAGATGTAAGGTGTCCTACGGCCGAAAGCTCAAGCCCAAAAGTATCAGACAAAGGCATAATGACTCCATTAGTCGCAAACCAAACTGAGGTACAGCAGAATTGCGCTAAAACGATGGTGGGAAGGATTACTGATGATGTTCGGTTATTGATAAGCCATCTTGATTTAATAGTGGGAATTTAATTTGGCGTCATTTCGGAATCTGAAAGATAGATCATTGAGATTCCCGATAAATTTTGGACTTAGAAAAGTTAAGTCTAAAATTTTCGAGCATGACGGTTTTTAGTTTATTTTTTCCGCTTTTTAAAACGTCGTTCCGAACGAAGTGAAGGAATCTATCATAAAGTATTCGGTTGAAGTGTCAGATAGCTTCGCAAGCTCGCTATGACTGATTCAGTGAGCAGTGTAGAATTATAATGGCTGGATCAAGACTCCCGATAACTATTAGGTTTAGAAAAGAGAAGTCTAATTATTGCGAGAATGGAGAACGTTAACGATCTCCATCAATCATTCGGCCCAATCCACCAAGCAATCCTCCTTCTCCTTTGCTGCTGCCACCTACTGATGGTGCATGTTGGATGATTCTGTCTGCTAATCTTGAGAATGGTAAGCTTTGTAAATATATAGTTCCGGTACCCCTTAATGTGGCTAGAAACAAGCCCTCACCTCCGAAAAACATAGACTTTAATCCGCCTGCACGGCTGATGTCATAATCAATACCTTCATCGAATGCCACGATACATCCAGTGTCCACTCGGATTGTTTCTCCTTTGAGTTCTTTCTTGACTATCGTACCGCCTGCATGCATAAATGCCATGCCATCACCACTCAATTTTTGAAGGATAAAACCTTCTCCTCCGAAGAATCCAGCGCCCAATTTTTTAGAGAATGCGATATCTACTCTAGTCCCCAAGGCAGCACAGAGAAAAGCATCTTTTTGACAGTATATGGTACCGCCTACTTCTGGTAGTTTGATAGGGATTATCTTACCAGGATAGGGAGATGCAAAGGCAACATTGCGTTTCACATGTGCTTGGTTGGTGAAGTGCGTCATGAATATCGACTCTCCCGTCAATGCTCTTTTACCCACACTTAGTAGCGCACCCATGAGTCCTTGAGAAGGATTGGAACCATCACCCATTTTGGCTTCAAATGTAATTCCGTCTTCCATCCAGTTCATAGCGCCAGCTTCGGCTATGACTGTTTCGTTAGGGTCAAGTTCTACTTCTACCATCTGCATATCATCGCCATGCAGTTTGTAATCTATTTCGTGTGAAGTCATAGTTGTTTGTTTGATTTGAATTTATAAAAAAACCTACTACATACACTCTTAAAGTGCCCTTTGGGTTTCATAAGTTCAAAATTCATTCCCGTGATTTTTATAATCCATCGTAACCTAGGTCTCAAATCTAATGATCTATTTAAGTAGCTTCAAAGCAGTTGTGAGATAGATATCAGAAGAGAGCCTTTTGTTTATATCTAGCTCCTTCAAAGCATCATAGCTCGCATTGGATTGCTCAACTAAAAAATCAGGAAGAAGTCCTTTGGACTGCCACGATTTACCCACAGGAGAATACATGGCACTCGTGATGAATTTGACTCGGTAATCATTGCTCAGCGTGTAGGTCGTTTCGATCACACCTTTTCCATAAGTCTTGGTTCCTATAATGGTAGCACGTTTATGGTCTTGAAATGCGCTCACCAATATTTCACTAGACGAAGCTGTATTCTCATCAATCAGCATGACAATAGTGAAATCATAACCGTCTTTATCTGCAGCAATAGATTGAGCATCCGCTGACCTACTTTTTGTCCTTACGATTATGTTTTTTGGAGAAAGGAAAAGATTAGCAACTTGCACCCCTTCATTGAGTACTCCGCCAGTATTATGGCGAAGATCCAATATAATATTCTGGATATTGCTCTCCTGAAGTTTGATAAGTTCGGCTTCTAGATCTTTATTTAATCCTAAGTAGAATTTACGTATTTCTACAAGTGCGGTGGAACGTGAAGTAATGATTGAGACATCTAAATTACTCACTTCATAGGATTGTCTCTTGACCTTAATTTTCAATATTTCAATTCCTCTGTTGACTGTAAGGACGGCTTCCGATCCTTCGGGTCCAGCAAGGAGTTCATTCACTCGATTGATGGTGAGTCCTTTGAGTATCTCACCATTAATCCTAAGAATGCGATCATAGATTTCAATCTTTCCGTTGGCTGAAGAGTTTTCTTCAATACCTGTTACGAGCAGGCTGCCAGTGTTTGCATCATAGGTGCTGTTGATACCAAGCGAAACATCAATTCCTTTTAGCGAATTAAGTATTTTTTCATACTCTTCGGCTGTCCAAATAGTTGCCAAAGTGGGAGCTTCTGGTGGAGAAATGTGTCGGAGCATTCCCTGAATAGCAGCCCAATACAAGTCTTCTTCTTTTAGTTGCTCGGTGTAATAATTGGCTAATATCTGGTCTTTCACTTCTTCAAAAAGTGCTTGCTGATCGCCACTTGCTTTATCTACATTAATTGGAAAAAGCGGCTCGTAGGATTGTCCACATAATTGGCCAATGGTGATTAGAGAAAGGGCAGAGACTGTAAAAATGACTTTCATGGAAGGATCAGTTTTGCGATGCAGATTATGCTTTTGGATAGTTTTTTATTCTCGTAAGGATACACCTCAAAATACAACCATGATAAATCTCCTCCAATTATTTCTGTTGAAAACAGATGATTTCATTTGATTGTGCTCAACTACTTAGTGATTCTGATTTGACTTGGTCTCCAAGGCTCACCTCCGAGATATAAGTCAATGTCCAATTGAGATTCCATTTCTATAAGTTGATTTCTTAGCTCAAGACTTCTCAAGCCAATTTTGGCTCTATTTTCATTTACCTGTTTCCATTCCTCTTCCTCCCTGATTTTTCCGAGAAAACCGTACATGGTCAGATCATGATTACTATTGACGGCAAATCGCCAATCTTCTATCAAGGCATATTCGAAAGGAGACATTTGACCAATATTCACAGCTTCGATTAGGTGTGGCTGAATAAAGTCATAAAGCGTGTCGGTTTTGTTGAATCGAGGTGAGATAGAATTGTGATGACACAAGATGGTTGACATCCCAACACCGTCACCGATAAGTTGCTCTCCCGGATAACCTTTTTTGATCAGAATTGAGTCTAGTTTCAATAGCTGCTGTTCGCTATGTGGAGCGAACTTTGTCTCCGCATATCTGATCTTAGCTTTGTCTCCGATCTTAAAGAGGTTTTTAATAGCCATCTTTTGATCAGCTTTGAACATTTCCTTCACGGTCATTTTAAGTTGTTGATCAATGTTATCGTGGTGAAGGGATTCAAGGCTTTGGACTTTTTCTTTCGATAGTTCCTTGAGTAAGAGTTTCGTTGACTTACTCTTCTTGATATCCTTTGGCTTCCATCCAGCTAGTAGTCCCATTTTTAGATAGACTTTGGCCCTCGTGTTTTGATTGGTTAGAATAGCCAGTTGGGTTGCTATTTGGCATTCCCGAACAAAGACGAATTCATAAGAATAGAACAATTGATCAAAGCAGTCAAGCGCAGAATCGAATGCTACTTTGGCTACCAATTCCTCTGCTTGAATTACCTGTTGGTGATAGTTTTTATAGTTGGATGCTGACTGCCCTATTGTGTGAAGCGAGAGGAAAAGCAAGCTTAAGGAACTCAAATAGGTAAATAGCTTTTTCATAATCAAGAGTCAGTCTTTCCCTTGATAAACTCTACAATTTCCTGATTATTACAAACTTCCTGAGCCATGTCTTTCGCCCAAGATTGATAGGCAAGTTTGGACGGATGTACTCCATCACTAAAGAAGTCCTTGGGGCTTGCTTCCATTTGGAAGAGCGCATTCCACCCTTTTATAGTCAAGATTCGATTGTGGTAAAATACCTGATCGTATTCCTGACAAAGGGAAGCCAATTCATCCCCCAAGAGTTCCACGAGACTCCCAATAGTCAGTTTGATGAGTGATGTGAAAGCTGGGAACTCCTTTATCGGAGGCATACAAGGAAAGAGTAAATATACATTGGGGAATTTTGATTGAAGCGTTTCGATTAGTTTCTTCAAATCAGCGCGCCACTTGGAAGGACTATTGAGCGTGAAG
>CAYGPP010000113.1:12375-13477 GCA_964351885.1 uncultured Marinoscillum sp. | reverse complement strand
TTCAACCAATCAGATGTAAAACCACCAAAATTTTGAGCAATTTCAAAGTTTCCTTGGATCATTTCGAAGAAATAGCCAAAAGCCCATCCCGCGATTACGTTATAAAACGACAATATTAGCACGCCAGCAATGAGCCCGATCATTCCAATGAAGTTCCATTTATTGTAACCTAAAGCGTTGAATGCTCCGACTACATTTTTTTGTGTCTTTCTTCCAATAGCCACCTCCGTGACCATTACAGGGAAACAAAGGACAAAGCAAAACACGAGATACATGACTACAAAAGCGGCTCCCCCTCCAAGACCCACTTCAAAAGGGAATTTCCAAATATTGCCCAGACCTACAGCCGAACCTGCTGCTGCTAAGATGAATCCTAATTTATTGGAGAAATTACCTCTACCTGCCATACGAATGTTTATAGTTCAAACGTCAAATATAACAAACTGACTCTATGGTAAGTCTATATTCTAAAGTCTAATTTGGAGCGTAAGTGAAAAGAGAATCTCAGCTTATGGCAGGAGACTTAAAGGGGTAACTGTTTCAATGGCCTCTATGTAATAGTCTAATTTACAAGTCATCCTCTTCTATAGGCACATCGTATGGATAGTTGAACAAGTGGTTCTTTTTTATTGCAATGGCTACTTTATTAGGGACGTACTGTTCCCAGTTGTCTTTATTATGCTCAATCATCGCTAGCACGTCATTTGAAATAATATGCAAGTTGTCAATTTTAGCACTTTTAATATCAGTGATCTTATTGTTCGATTTGAGGTATTTGTATAAATGGTTTAGATGCTCGGCAGGAGTGAAGCTGTCTGACGTATGAATTTTATTTGAGCCAGGGTCACAAGCAGGATAAACGTAGAGTTTAACATTGCTACCAAATAGGCGACTAAATGATTCCAATATACCTCCTTTAAGGTTTTGGTAGTAACTTTCATCAAAGATGCTTCTTAGGTTGTTATAACCTAAAACGATACCTAGTTTCTTATTGCGGGTAAACTGTGAAAGATAAGATGCCAGTTTATAATGCTCCTGATAGTTTGATATCATTACATTCTGACCCAATGAACAAAGTAAATCTACTCTATCCAGAAAGTCC
>CAYGPP010000113.1:0-12275 GCA_964351885.1 uncultured Marinoscillum sp. | reverse complement strand
TCTATCTCTGCTCTGCTTGCATGTATATTGTCACGGAGTGAATTGAGGATATCTTCAGGTTCACTGAAGCTATAGCATGCATGCATCAAATTCACGCCTATGATACCTAATACTTGCTGTTGCCAAAGTGGATCGGTATCTTTCAGGATTACATGTATGATACAATCATTGGGCTCACTATTTGGATGTTTCTGAAATCTGAGCCCAATCCAACCGTGGCCTTCGTTGGTTCTTTTGAAGTTGATAATCTCCACTGTATTTGCAAAGGCAAAAAAATGGGATCTTTTGGCTCTTTTTGTAAGTCTTTGTGAGAGCAAAGAGTACTCTCGATCGAGCATACGCATGAGTTTGTCTTCACAGACATATCGATCACTCTTTCCGTAAATAGCATCACTGAAAGTCATGTCATAGGCAGACATTGTCTTGGCAATGGTGCCTGAGGCAGCTCCTGCTTTGAAGAAATAGTCTGCAACTTCCTGGCCACCGCCTATTTCCGCTATGGTACCATAGATACGATCGTCAAGATTTAGCGATAAGGCTTTTTCTTTTGTTGTGAGCTTTTTGAAGGATTCCATTCGATTTATCGCTTTTTTGTTAAAAGTATTCCATCTAGAATTCAAAAAGAATGCAATAGCCAGATAAATAAAAAAGCCAGCAATGCTGGCTCTTTAAATAACAATTATTGAATTCCGTATTATTTGTAAAGATTGTAAGGGAATCCGTTTTCTTCAATCATTATGTCGGCAATACGTGATCTAAGATCTCTTGTATTGACCGGATTGGATTTAGTAAATCTCTTCATACCCATGAGCATTACCTTAAGTTCATCGCTTTCAGTAAAACAAGCAACTGCCTCTTCACCATGATTTCGAATTTTAGTAACTGCCTCGTGCATGTAAAGCTTCGCCAAATCTTGATAAAGTTGACTTCCTTCATCACCATAAAGTGACATGAGCTTTTCAGTTCTCAGTAAGGTAGACTCAAGTGCATAGATTTCGATCAGCATATCGGCGATATGCATCAGGATCTCCTGTTCGTCATTGAGTTTAGGACCAAATTTTTCCGCTGCTTTGCCTGCAACCATAAGGGCAGCTTTTTTTAATTTGGACAAGCTATCCTTCTCTTCAGCTAAGGGCTCACTTAAGTCGATGGATGCGAAAGATGGGACGGATGTCAATTCTTTTCCCACTGCCATTGCAGGATCTAGTAAATCGAGCTCGCCTTTCATTGCTCTTTTGAAGATCATACCGACAATAAGCATCCGATTGATTTCATTAGTGCCTTCATAGATTCTAGTAATTCTAGAATCTCTATATGCCCTTGCCATAGGTGCCTCTTCTGAGAATCCCATTCCTCCATATACTTGCACACCTTCATCTACACAGTAATCCAAAACTTCTGAACCGTGCACCTTAATTATGGCGCACTCGATAGAGAACTGTTCCAATGCTTTCAATTTGGCCTTACTTGAGTCCAATCCATCTGCAATAAGTGACTCAATTCGGTCATCAATGTTTTGACCTGCTCTATAAGAGGCTGATTCAATGGCGTATGTCTTAGCCGCCATGTTAGCCAACTTGGCTTTGATCGCTCCGAAGCTAGAGATAGACACTCCAAATTGCTTCCTTTCATTGGCATAATTTGTAGCTAGAGATGCCACGGTCTTACAGCCATTGATAACGCCACAACCCAACTTGATTCGTCCTACATTCAGGACATTTACAGCTATTTTAAAACCATTCTCTCTATCTGAGAGCATATTCTCAACAGGCACTTTACAATCATTGAAAAAAACCTGTCTGGTGGAAGATCCTTTGATTCCCAATTTGCGCTCTTCATCGTTCATGGTGATGCCACCATATTCTTTCTCCACTATGAATGCCGTAAGATTCTTATCATCCTCAATCTTAGCAAAGACAATAAATAGATCTGCGAAACCAGCATTGGAGATCCACATCTTTTGTCCAGTAATTAGATAGTGCTTGCCATCTTCGGTCAAACGAGCTTTAGTTTTTCCCGAGTTGGCATCAGAACCTGCGTCTGGCTCTGTGAGGCAATAGCATGCCTTCCATTCTCCGGAAGCTAATTTCGGAAGGTATTTATGTTTCTGCTCTTCAGTACCGTAATATAAGATAGGCAGTGTACCGATACCAGTATGCGCGCCATATGCAGTTGAAAAAGAACCTGAAGAAGCAATAATATCTGCCATCAGCATGCCTGTATTAAAATTCATCCCAAGTCCGCCATATTCTTCGGGAACTGATACTCCAAGTAAACCCAGTTCACCAGCTTTTTCCATTAGGGAAGGCATCATGCCAGGTTCTAAACTGTCTATGCGCTCTACGTTAGGGGTAATCTCCAGGTTGATAAAATCTTGGGTGGCTACCGCCATCATTTTTTGTTCTTCTGTAAATTCTTCTGGAATGAAGATCTCAGATGCGTGGGTTTCTCTTATGATAAACTCGCCTCCTTTGATTGCTGATTGTTGTGCTATTGTTTCCATTGGGGGTATTTCTTTTGATCGTTAAATATGTTATGCATGCATACTAAATCAAATATAGAAGAATTTGTTATGCATGCATAACAAATTAAGAAAATTTGTAAGAAAATATCATTTACAATTCATCATGGTTTTATGACAATTCAGTTAATTCCTGATTGGATTATTATGCGCATTAGGCACCTTTGATTCAAATCATTTGGATATGGAGATTAAGCAAAGAGAAAAGAAGTATACCAGGAGTTGGAGATCAGAACTACTTCAAATTTTATTAATCTGCCTGGTAGGTGGGGCATTTCAGGAGTATTTACTTGAATCGGGTTATAAGAATTTTAGTAACGTAGAATTATATGATGTGTTATTGAATGGATCGTTTTGGGTCTTGCTTTGGAAAGGTAGTGAGTATCAAGTATTGCTTCTGAATCGTATGGGAATTAGCTGGGAAAGTCAAGGCATTCTTAGAGTGATCTTGTCGTTGATCATTACTATTATATATGTGATCGTTGTGGTTACATTGATTTATGTCATTTTTTTGGTGGTATTTGGTGATTTGACATTGGATGAACTTTTGCCAAAATTTAAGTTTAGCGTTTATTGGCCAGCATTGATTATGACTATAGCAATTAGTACTTTTATGCATGGTCGTGGATTTTGGATTGAGTGGAGGAGGGCATCCCAAGAAAGGGAAAATTACCGGATCGAAAGTGCCAATTTTCGCTTTCAAGCACTTAAAAATCAAGTAAATCCTCACTTCCTATTCAATTCGCTCAATGTATTGTCTTCGCTGGTATATGATGATCAGAAAAAAGCTGTTGAGTTTATCAGAAAGCTATCTGAGGTCTATCGGTATGTTCTGGATAGACAGGAAGAAGAATTGGTACTTATAGGAGAGGAGTTAGACTTTATCAAGAGTTTTGTGTTTTTGCAAAAGATAAGATTTGGCGAAAGCCTAAGCGTAAGTATTGAAGGAAAAGCGAACGGATATATACCACCGATTGCCTTACAGATATTAATTGAAAATGCAATTAAGCATAATATCGTCTCTGAGTCAAAACCTCTTCATGTTTCTGTTAGCTTGACCAAAGACTCGGCAATTGTGGAGAACAACATACAAGAAAAATTAACTAAGGATTCGACTGGAATAGGATTGGCCAACTTAAAATCACGGTACGAATACTTGACTGACCGCAAATTGATTATTGAAAATGATGACGTACGTTTCCGTGTAGTCCTTCCTCTTTTAAAGATCAAACCATGAGATATATAATAATAGAAGATGAAATGATGGCAGCTAATCGCCTAAGGACGCTTATAAAAGAAATAAGACCTGAATTTCAATATGTGTTGACTTTGGACTCTGTCGAGTCGTCTGTTATTTCACTTCCGGCGTTATCTGTTGATTTGATCTTCATGGACATTCAACTCTCTGATGGTGTATCGTTTGATATCTTCGATCAAGTGGGATTGGATGTTCCGATTATCTTCACTACAGCATATGACGAGTATGCCCTTCGTGCTTTCAAAGAGAATAGCGTCGACTATATCTTGAAGCCAATTGATCCAAGTGATCTGGAAAGGGCAATCGGTAAGTTCGAAAAGCAGACAAAATCGGAGATGAAAGTGACGGGATTATTGAAATCAATGTCACCAGAAGGAAAGGAGCGTTTTGTGGCGAAGGTTGGAGATCATCTGAAGGCTATCAATACTAAGGATATTCAGATGTTTTACAGTCAGGATAAATCAACGTATTTGTATACAAAAGAGGGTAAGAGGTTCATCATTGACTTCACGGTGGATAAGGTAGAGGAACTTGTTAATCAGCAAGCTTTTTTTAGGATCAGTCGGAAATACATTGTGGCAGTTGATTATATCAAGGACATCATTGCATTCACGAATTCAAGATTGGAAGTAAGAATAGATGGGTACGAAGAAGAGCAAATAATCGTAGCAAGAGAGCGTGTAGGAGATTTTAAAAACTGGCTAGATAGGTGATTTACAATTATCCTATGTGATAATGATTGCCATTAAAGGAGAGATTAGACAATGCTTTTATTCTCATCTATCAACTCAACGCTACCTCCGTGGTTCTAAAGCGAGTTGACTATTGCCAAGACTTTTTCTTTCTCTACAGGCTTGACCATATAATGATCCAGCTCTTTTTTGTCTAGCGCCTCTTCGATTTCGGCAGTTATCATAAATCCTGTCAAGAGACAATAAGTGACATTCGGGAAGTCCATTTTTGCCTCTCTTACCAAAGTCAATCCATTCTTACCAGGCATTCTCATGTCAGTAATAAGCACTAAAATGTCTGAATGTGTATTGAGCATACTGATTGCCTCGTCAGCAGACTCTGCTAGTAAAACTTCAAAGTCCTCTTCATAGGTGAGTTCAAAGATTAATCTGTTTGGATACTCGTCATCTACATAGAGAACTTTTTTCTTCATAAGGATTGTGCCTTTTAGTCGTGATAAAGATAGTGGGAATAGTCTATCGAATCAATGAGAATGATTATCCATTTCTACCTTTAGGTATGATTTAATTATTTTCTAATTAGGCCAACTCTCTGAGATCTACTGGGACTACTCTTGATACGCCTTGCTCAATCATGGTAATTCCGTAGATTACATCAGTACTTGCCATAGTTCGTTTGTTGTGAGTCACAATGATGAACTGGGAATCTTTTGAAAACTGCCGAATGATTTCATTGAATTTGTCAATGTTGGCGTCATCCAAAGGAGCATCTACTTCATCGAAAATACAGAAAGGAGCTGGTTTGAGAAGGTATATAGCAAAAAGGAGAGATGTTGCTGTAAGTGTTTTTTCACCACCAGATAGTTGATTGATGGTTAGAGGTCTTTTGCCCTTAGGTTTTGCCATGATCTCAATAGGAGACTCTAGCGGATTATCAGGATCGGTCAGTTTTAACTCGCAATCATCCTCATCAGTAAATAACGTTCTGAAAACTTTGATGAAGTTGTCTCTGATTTTATTGAATGCGTCTAAGAAAGTCACCCTGGCAACATCATCTATTTCTGTGATGGTGGCTAGAAGTGATTCTTTGGCTTCTATCAAATCCTCTTTTTGACCATTGATAAAGTCATGACGTTCTTTGATTTCTTCGTAAGCCTCCATAGCCATTGGGTTGATCGGGCCAATGTTTTCTAGACGCTTTTTCATTTTTTCTACACTTTCGCGCAGTTCAGTCTCTGAAGCAGCTAAGAGTTCATCATTTTCAAACATCTCCACTTGTTCCAAATCCACATTGAACTCTACCGAAAGTCGTTCTTTTATAGAATTGAGTTGGAGCTTAGTTTCATTTAGTTTGTTTTGCCATTCCATGATGACTTGATCGACGGCTTCTCTCAGTCTGAGTACCTCCTTGAGCGCTTTATCACCCTCATCTATGGTGTTTCTTGTACCGTAGTAGTCTTTCTCTGCCTCATTTACACCTATTTCAATAGACTCCTTCTCTTCGTACATAGCCACCAAATCATCATCGCTCTCTTCTGATTTTTTGGCAAGATCATTTAGATCTTGTGTACCCTTCTGAAGTTCTTCGGTGTTCTGCTCTATTCTAGCGGCACTACTTACGAAAGCTTCATCCTTGTAATTGATTTCTTGCGTAATGCTGTTAATCTTGTTTTGCTGACGATGGTATAGTACGTTTTGCTCGTTGAAGGCTGCTGATTTTTGAGATAATTCTTCGTTAAGCTGAGACACTGCAGCACGCTGATTGACTACTTGCTGTTCGAGCGCTATGAGGAGTCCAGATGATTGCTCAAACTCAGGTTTAAGTGTTTCTATTTCTTTGGCGAGTAGCTCTATTCGGTCTTCAATGTCTTCACGTTTTGTCTCGTTTGAATTGAGCATCTTGGTATACTGCTCTTGCTGAGTCTGAATGGAAATAAACGTCTCATTAATTTGACTCAGTTCGCGAGACAATTCTTCCAAGAGACTGTTTTGTGTAGCCCCTTTGAGTTGCTCCAGTTCTGTTTGATTCTCTGATAGTTTTGATTTAGCCTGCTCTTGCTTTCTCGTCAGGATTTTAATCTCTGTTGCCAACTTCTCAAGGTTTTTTGCGCGACCTATTCGCTTTCCTTCAAAAAGTCCTACCGAACCACCAGACATTGAATATTTTCGATGGGTGATTTTGCCACTTTTCTCTACGAAGACTACATCTTGATCTTCTGTGGCAGGCACATCATTTTCATAGATGTATACATTATCCAATAGGTGCGCGATCAGCCTGTTGTATTTTTCGTCATACTCCAATACTTCTGTTGCTGGTCGAGCATTTTCGAATATATGTGCAGAAGAAGCGTGATATTTCTTAAGATTATCAAGAACGAAAAAATGCGCTCTACCACGTGCAGCATCACTGAGTAGGTTGACTGCCTTAAAAGCATCATCTTCAGATTCCACGACATAGTGGTTCATATAAGGCTCTAGATAATTCTCTATGCTCACACGGTACTCCTCCGGGCAAGCAATGACATCTGAAAGGAGTGGAGCGTCTTTCCATTGGTTGCTTTTCTTAAGAAATTTGATGGCTTCAGGGAAGCCTTCCAAGCTGTCCACAAGGGACTTGGTCAGGTTGTATTCGTTTTGTCGTGAGTCGAGCTTGCGATTGACCTGCGTCAACTCCTCCTTAATCAAATCAATGTGTTGCTGACTGGATTCTATTTTATGTTTTAGGCTCTTTTCCTTTTCTTTCAAAAGCGTAAAGGCTTTGTCCTTATTGGCTTTGCGAGCACTTACTTCTTCAAGTTTGTGATCAAAGTCTTTCAGACTTTCAGTCTGAAGCGATGAATCTTCCCTTGATTTGGTAAGTTCGCTTTGTAAGGCTTTGATCTGAACCTCCTTGATTTCAATATTTTTACCTACCTGATAGACTTTCTCTCTTTTGTTGCTGAATTGTTGATTGGTTTCCGTGAGAATGTCCTGAGATTCTTGAGTGTTGATCTTTTGCTCCTCAAACTGCTTTTGCAACTCCTCTAATCTGACAGAGATATCTGATAGGATCTGTCGTCCGGTATCTCGTTCGTTATCGAGACTTTTCAATGAGAATGCGGCACGTTCGTTACTTACTTTATCTTGAGATATTTGCTCTTGGAGTTTATCTATTCGTGCTTGCAGATACCTCTGACGCTCATTTTTAATTTTCTTCTCACTCTCGTAATTGCGAATTTTTGTAACGTGATCGTTGAGCGTTTTTTGACGAGAGGCTAGGAGTTTTTCTTTGGTAAGCAATTCCGTTTTTGATTTCTCCAATAAAGCTTCTTTCTCGCTTAGCTGTACGTTGAGAGCGCTTTTCCGATCACTTTCTTCAGTCAATCGCTTTTCTATGCCTTTCTGTGTATCGCTTTGATTTGTAATCGTCTTTTTAGCAAGAGCAACACTGGACTGTTTGTATTCTTCCTTGATTTCGTAATAGCGCTTGGCCTGTCTTGCTTGTTTTTCAAGAGATTTTAGGTTTTTGTCTATCTCAAAAAGTAAATCTTCTACTCGATCCAAATCAGCGTCTGTGTCGTTTAGTTTTCGGAGCGTTTCTTTCTTGCGTTGTTTGAATTTAGAAATCCCAGCAGCTTCTTCGAATAAACTTCTTCTCGAATTGTCCTTATCATTAAGGAGGTCATCTACCATCTTTAGTTCAATGATGGCGTAAGTATTGGACGCAATACCTGTATCCAAAAATAGGTTAGTGATGTCCTTCAATCGACAAGCTACTCCGTTGAGCAGGTATTCACTTTCACCAGAACGGAAGTATCTTCTGGTAATGGTGACCTGAGAGTACTCCGTTGGGATTAAGTTCTTGGTATTATTAAAAGTGAGAGAAACCTCAGCCAACTGTGTCGCCTTCCTGCCTTTGGTGCCATTGAAGATGACATTCTCCATTTTGTCAGAGCGGAGTACTCTCGATTTCTGCTCTCCAAGCACCCACCTTATAGAATCAACCACGTTGGATTTACCACATCCATTGGGACCAACGATTCCAGTAATGCCTTCGTCGAAATTAATCGTAACTTTATCAGCGAAACTTTTGAATCCTTTGATCTCTAATCGTGTTAATTGCATGAAAGGCTGATGATTTTAGGCCGGCAGAAAGTCAACAAATTTAGTAGAACTTTTATACTTTACGACTCTTATGGATGATATTCAATTTTGGCTTTATCTAGCATTTGGAGCTATCTATTTCCTCACCAGAATGTTCAAGAAGAAGAACCAGCCTGAGAGTAGGGATGGCGGGAATGAACCCTCCGAAAATAAACCTAAGCCGGTATCTTTCGAAGATTTATTGAAGGAGTTTACTCAAGAAAAGACACAATCATTTGCTGATCCTGAGCCTAAGGTTATACAGACCGAACCAGAGGAGGAGCAATGGGTGGAGAAGAATCGCCCTAAAGTGTTTGAAGAAGGGAAGACGAGAAGATTCTCAGATGATGAGAGCAGAAGGATTTATGAGGAGTCAATCAAAAGGGCAGAAGGAGCTGATTTGGTTTTTGAAAGAGCCGATAATTTCAAATCAAATATTCAGAGAGCAGAAGATCAAGAGGAGGAGAACACCATAGCAGACGACATCAAGGATATGCTCTCTGATCAAGACCAAGCCAAGCGCGCGATTATATTGAGTGAGATTTTGAATAGGAAGTATTGACTGATTTTTGATACTCAATAATATTGCCGCAGTATGCACCACAAAGGTGCGTATGCTGGATTTTGGGCATCATTGGGGATATTTTGGGTTGAAATTGCAAGCCAGAAAGAGGGCAATTTCAACCTTTTTCAAATTGATTTCAGAAGCTAACGTTTAGTTCTTACCCTATTTCATCACTATTTTAAGTTTAGCCCTTTTCAGCCTTTGTTGGTCTTTTGACTAGCAAAATCTTTGTATGGAAATTTAAACACTGGCGATTTTTGGTGAAAACACCAACAATTGTAAGGGTGCGTGGAAGTTCTTATCCTTCAGGACACAGTGCAATTTTGTACCGGGTGAATTTACTCCTACAGGCGGCAACAGAATTTTGAAGTAATTAAGGCTACCACGTCATGAAAGTCGAATATATCTATGATCCGAACTTGGAAGGCTCATTATACTAATAAGGGATTGTTCGAGATTATGGTCAAAATATTGTGAATCCGTTGTACATTCGTTGACATTTTTTTTGTTTAGCTTAAGACTCACCCTCGCTACAATATGAAATACCAAGGTTTAACAGCGGAGCAGGTTCTCGCATCAAGATCCGAACATGGCAATAATGAACTAAGTCCAGTAGAGGTAAATGGCTTCTGGTCCAAACTTCTAGACAACTTCAAAGACCCAATCATCTATATTTTATTGGTGGCATTGATAATCATATTGGTGCTGTCATTTTTTGGATTAACAGAGTGGTATGAAGCTGTTGCCATAGCAGTGGCTGTATTATTGGCTACCGGGATTTCCACTTTTAGTGAACATAAAAATGAATCTTCATTCCAGGCGCTTCAAGAGGAGGCTTCTCAGATAAAAAGCAAGGTTTTTCGCGACGGAGAACTGCTAGACATTGGGGTCAATAAAGTAGTGTGTGGAGATTTTATTTTACTCCAGTCAGGAGATAAAATACCCGCCGATGGGTTCATTTTAGAAGGTGATGTGAAGGTCAATCAGGCATCCCTCACTGGAGAGACTGAGCCAATTTCCAAGACAGTAAGAGTAGAGGGAGTGGAGATCGATGAAACTGATCTGGCCAATGCCTACAGTTTAATGAGGGGGACAGTGATAGAGGATGGAGAAGCCGTCATGAAGGTGGAGACCGTGGGAGATCACACCTTTTACGGGAAGTTGTCTAAAGAACTCTCACTTAGTGATGATAGATTATCTCCATTGCAGTTAAAGCTAAAAGACTTGGCAGATTTGATCTCCAAATTCGGATATATAGCCGCAGTATCTTTGTTTGTCATATTTATGTTTCAAAAGGCTGTCCTGAATAATCAGTTTGATGGAGGCTTGATCATGGAGTATTTCTCTAATTGGAATATCGTTCTCACAGATGCATTAGATGCATTAGTCCTTGCGATAATTGTACTAGTAGCCGCAGTTCCTGAGGGATTACCGATGATGATTGCCATTGTGCTTTCTCTCAATATGCAGAAAATGCTTCGTGAAAAAGTGTTAGTCAGAAAACTGTTGGGAATAGAGACAGCCGGTAGTTTGAGTATTTTATTCTCTGATAAAACAGGTACATTGACCAAAGGCAAGCTAGAACCTAGGTTTTTCATTACCGGAGCAAATCACACATTTAGCAGTTATGAGGAAATCCCTGAGACCCTTCGCGAATATGTTAAACTAGCTATTGCAGGTAATACAGCATCTCATAGGACCAAGCAAGGAGAAATAACCGGAGGTAATTTTTCTGAAAGAGCGTTGTTAGGTTACATCAGCAACAGCGAAGACCTAAACAAAGTAGACGAGGCAGATCTGATTCATAAAATTCATTTCAATAGTACGCGGAAATTTTCCGCTTCAGAGTTGAAGTTTAAAGAGAAGCTGGCTGTGATAGATACAGATCATGTGGTTTTGATCAAAGGTGCTCCTGAGATTCTAATGGAGAATATTGATCACGCCATTTCTGAGGATGGTAAGATTATACCAATTTCAGATAAAGATAGATTGACCATCTATATGGATGGTCTGGCAGATGCGGGAATTAGACTGCTCGCAATTGCAATTTCCACCGACTCATTAAACTTCAAGGATGATCTGTCTGGGAATATGGTGTTAGTAGGCGTCATAGGAATGCAGGATACCATTAGAGAGACTACCAAGTCTTCTGTGGAACTGGTAAAGAAAGCAGGCGTACAAGTGGTGATGATTACGGGAGATAGGAAAGGTACTGCAGCGGCAATAGCCAAAGAAGCAGCTTTGCTTGATGATGATAATCAAGTGGTACTGGAATCTTCCGATCTTCAAAAAATGTCGGATGAGGAAATAGCTGCAATACTTCCTAACCTAAGGGTAATAGCCAGAGCATTGCCTACTGATAAAAGTAGGATGGTGCGGATCTCCAAGGCTCAAGGGGAAGTGGTAGGGATGACTGGTGACGGAGTAAATGATTCGGCAGCTCTCAAGCAATCGGATGTTGGGGTGGCTATGGGTAGTGGCTCAGAGGTGACCAAAGAAGCTGGAGATATCGTGATTTTGGATGATAATTTCAATTCCATAAGCAACGCGATTAGATATGGCCGAACCATATTTCAATCTATAAGGAAGTTTATCGCATTTCAGTTGACAGTCAATGTTGCGGCAGTTTCTATTACGATTTTGGGTCCGATCATCAATGTAGATTTCCCGTTGACGATCATTCAACTTCTGTGGATTAATATGATCATGGATACCTTAGGAGCGATTGCCTTGGGAGGCGAGCCGGCTTTGAAGCGATATATGGAAGATCGCCCTATCAAGCGGGATGAAAACATTCTAACCAAGTCAATGATTTCGTCCATCTTGGTCAATGGCCTCTTTATTACTGTGTTCTCGGTAGCCTTTCTGAAGATGTCTTATTTCAGTGATATGTTTGCACGAGGAACATCAGAAGATGAGCTAGTATTCCTGACTGCATTTTTCAATATTTTCATTTTCATGGTACTCTTCAATATGATGAATGTTCGTTCGTCAGGTTTGAATTTCTTGGAACACATTGGAGAGAATCGCCGGTTTCTGCAGATTATTTTCCTAATCATCTTCCTTCAAGTTGTTTTCACTTACGTAGGTGGAGAGGTCTTGAGAACGACCGGATTG
>CAYGPP010000112.1:0-13716 GCA_964351885.1 uncultured Marinoscillum sp. | reverse complement strand
GGTGTCGCTCTCGGTCATCTACGAAACATTACAAAAAAACTTAGTAGTGCATCATCTGTTAATGCAGAGGAAGTGCGAAGGGAGAATATCAAACGGTTCAAAGTGATCTTCCGCCCGAGCCAATTGCTCAGGGATAAGCTATCCAATGTGAAGTTTGAAAAGGTATCGGATGACACGGAAGCTGCTGCTCCTGAAGCGTAATACGCTCGCCATAGGCCATAGAAATGGCCAACGGTAAAGGGCTGCAAATGTTGAGAGACATGCGACAGCCCTTTTTTGCTACTTTTTCCCTAGAACATTTTCTGGGATGAATATACGGATGCAGTGCCAACTACTGCTTTTTGTCATTTATCCTTCATGTTATATACACGTAAATGATGCGACAAGCCTTTCATCAATTCAAAGTGCCTTAATAACAAATGCGAATTCTAACAAATGATAATACAAAAAGAAGAACTCGTTATGCTTCCGGCCAATTTCGTGTTGGCTTTGTTATTGGCGGTAACCACATTTCCATAGTAGCTCCAATGCCCAGTCTCTTTCGGAAAATAACACTATTCAGTTCATAGCGGTCATTTGAGAAGGGATTGTAAGGAGTTATTTATATTTTCGAATGATAAACCATCAAACCTATGGGCAGTTCAAATCTGACAGCTTCAAAGCCAAAGAAGGAGAGAAGTTTTATTTACCGATACAAAATTTGGAGAAAATATTCTCAAGTAGGTCATCTGTGGTGACTGTGCCAGAAATAATACCTAGGTGATGTAAGGCGTTTCTAATGTCCATTGCTACAAAGTCATTGGAGACCAGATTGCCAATTCCATTCAAGACATCATCTAGTGCTTCATTCGTTCTGAGCAGGCTCTCATAGTGTCTCAGGTTAGTGACTACAGTGTTTCCAGTATTGAATTCTTTCAGGGAAACGCGTTCCTTGATTAAATCTTTTAGCTCTTCAAGGTTTCGCTTTTCACTTGCGGAGATCATCAATGCGCCTTGTGTTGTTAGTGAGTTAATCACCTCTTCTGTAGCCAAGTCCACTTTATTGCCAATCAGCACATATGGTACCTTCAGTTCAATTAGATAATCAATTTGCCGCTGGATGCTGCTCGCTTCATCATTAACCAGATCAATCAAATAGATGATTAGCGACGCTTCCTTCATCTTGCTGTAGGTTCGTTCTACACCAATAGCTTCTACCTTATCTTCAGTAGTACGGATTCCTGCTGTGTCTATAAACCTGAAAGCCACACCATCTACATTGATGACATCTTCTATCACATCACGGGTAGTTCCTGGGACATCCGAAACGATGGCTTTCTCCTCATTAAGTAGGGCATTGAGGAGGGTGGATTTTCCAGCATTTGGTTTCCCAGCTATTACAGTTGGGATACCGTTTTTGATCACATTACCAAGTGTGAAACTTTCCGTAAGGCGAGTGATCAAGCCCTTCAGGCTATATACTAGTTTCTTCAAATCATCCCGACTTGCAAACTCCACATCTTCCTCACCAAAATCCAATTCTAATTCGATCATGCTCGCAAAGTGTACCAGTTCATCTCTGAGCTGAGCTATTTCTTTCGAGAATCCACCACGCATCTGGCTCATTGCTGCACGATGCATTGATTCATTTTCACTAGCGATTACGTCCGCTACAGCTTCGGCTTGTGCCAAATCAAATCTTCCGTTTAGGAATGCACGTTGTGTGAACTCTCCTGGTTTGGCTAGTCTTGCACCTTTTTGTATCAGGAGTCTTAGGAGTTTCTGAATGATGAATGAACTCCCATGACACGAAATTTCGATTACGTCTTCTTTGGTGTAGGAGTTAGGACCTTTAAAAATTGAAATAAGTACCTCATCGATGATCTGATTTTCGTCATCTCTAATCGTACCCAAATGGATCGTGTGTGTGGCTACTTCATGGAGATTTTTACCTCTGAATACACCATTTACAAGCTCAATGGTTTTTACACCAGAAACGCGGATCACTCCAATGGCTCCAACGCCAGATGGTGTCGCTACGGCTATGATGGTTTCATTCATAAGTCAAAATTAAGCAGATGCAACTGTAGTTATTAAGCATCCATGTTCGAATTCTAATTCACTGAGGTCAAATACTTACTAATCGATCAGCGGAAAGCATGCTAAAGTGTGAACAATCGCCAAAACTGTGCAACCAAAAAGCAAACGATGAAGCCAAATATGACCGGTAAAATGGATGCCACTGTTGTCCATTTCAAGCTTTTTGTTTCTTGATATATGGTGTAAATGGTGGTGCTACATGGATTATGCAATAAGCTAAACAGCATGATGTTGATACCAGTCAGTATCGTCCATCCTCCGGCTTTCAGTATGCTGGCTGTGTCTGTCACTGAATCCAACTCAAACATGACACCTTCACCAGCATCAAATTCAACAATGCCAAACTGAGCTACGGTCAGCATGAGTACGGTTGGGATTACGATTTCATTTGCCGGGATTGCCACGATATAGGCAAGTAGAATTACTCCATTTAGCCCAATGAGAAATCCAAATTCATCGAGAAAACTGATCATATGAGATGCGATGGTAAGATTACCTATATCAATATTGGAAATCAACCATATGACTGCACCAGCTGGTGCGGCAAACACTACGGCTCTCCAAAGTACGATTAGCGTCCTGTCAATAAGTGAAGTATAAAGTGTCTTCCAGAATCTTGGAGGCCTATAAGGAGGTAACTCTAGCGTAAAAGTTGAGACTTCACCTTTCAGCATCGTTCTGGATAGCAGCCATGAGGTGAAAAAAGTAAAAAAGATCCCCAGAAAAGCAATAGAAATGACCGCAGCGGTACTAATGATATTTGACAGACCGACTGGAACCAAAGCCCCAATGAATATGGTGGCGATAAGTATTTGTGTAGGCCATCTACCATTACAGAGAGAAAAATTGTTAGTGATGATAGCTATGAGTCGTTCGCGTGGACTATCTATGATTCTTGTGGCTACCACACCCGCTGCATTGCATCCCCACCCCATACTCATTGTCAATGCTTGTTTTCCATGTGCGCCTGCTTTTTTGAAAAGTCCATCTAGATTAAATGCAACTCGAGGTAAATAGCCAAAATCTTCGAGGAGTGTGAATAATGGAAAGAATATAGCCATTGGAGGAAGCATTACTGCAATCACCCAAGCCACGGCCATATAGATGCCATCTAGCAAGAATCCATCTATCCACCACGCAATTCCAATACTAGCAGAAAGAGATTTTAACTCTGGATAAAAAAGGCCAAGAAGCAAATCATTAAGAAGACCAGAAGGATAGTTAGCTCCTTGAATGGTGATCCAGAGGATGGTTGATAAGATGAGCGCCATGATTGGAAACCCAAACTTTTTGCTTGTTAGAACCCTGTCTAAGGACCTATCGAAATGATAAGATTCCTTTTCGTTGTTCTTAATTTCAGCTCTTTTAGTAATAGTCGCGGCATTCGCATAAATAGTCTCGGTGAGCTTGTCATGAAAATCATCACCTATTTTCCACCTCAGCGAAGAAGTGTACTCCTCTATTTCGTCAAATGTATTTTTGGTTTTACTCATTTTACTTAAGCCGTCAATTCGCCTTCTTTTAGTGCATTTAATACTTGCTCATCACCATCGAGTAGTCGCATCGCGACCCATCGTGTATTAGCTAGGGTAGGATAAGTGTTGCGTAGTTTATGACTCAAGTCTTCAATTGCGTCATTCATTGCTGGTGCAAGGTTTTTGATTTTGTGAGGCTTGCAAATAATCTCGTTGGAAGCCACTTGAGCGATTACCTTGATCAGTTCCGGAATTCCTTCATTCGTACGTGCACTTGTAGCCACGACAGGAATCCCAAGATCTTTGGCAAGTGTACGTTCATCTATTTCGATTCCATGACGCTTGGCTTCATCCATCAGGTTAAGGCAGAGTACCGCCTTGTTGGTTATTTCTAGGACTTGTAGAACCAAATTAAGATTTCGTTCTAATCTGGATGCATCCACGACAATGACTGTAACATCAGGTCGTCCAAACAAAATGAAATTTCTTGCGACCTCTTCATCTTCAGAGGTGGAGAGTAGGGAGTAGGTTCCTGGTAGATCTATAAGCTTGAAACGTTTGTCATTGTAGAGGAATCCACCTTCAGCTCTGGTTACAGTCTTACCCGACCAATTACCTGTATGTTGTCTTAAGCCTGTTAACGCGTTAAAAACGGTACTTTTTCCAGTGTTGGGATTACCAGCTAAAGCGATGACATAATCAGCGTTATCAACGATGATGCCGAGTTTTTTGAGCTGTGCAGCATTGTGAAATGCGCATGACTCACAACCTGGATCGATTGGTTCTTTATTTTCTTTTATCACATTTTTTCAATTAAGATCAAATCAGCTTGGTCATTTCGGAGAGCAATCAAGGTATTTTTAATCAAATAAGCTTTTGGCTCTTGTAAAGGACCATTGAGCTCATTCTCTATAGTAGTACCCTTGATAAATCCTAAATCAAGAAGTCGTCTTCTACTTGCACCTCTGCATTCTCTCGATATTCCTACTATGGTTGCTTTCTCACCCTCATCCAGACTGCTTAGTCTGACTTTTAGCTCTTCAAATTCTTCTTCTTCGTTGAGTGCAGTGATGCCAATATTGCTCGCAATGATGGTTGACAATTCATATTGCTGACCTTCAGATTGAAACTTTACAACATTATCATCTCCATCTAAAATTTTGATTTGCTGCCCTATGTGGAGTTTTTTATCAATTATTTGTTTGTAGATCACCTCAGGCTCATCTTCTATATGTGTGATTCGGGCTAATGTCTTGGGCTTAGCGCCAGAGAGTGCTTTTCCGATGGTGTCTAGTATCTCACCAGATTTTAGGGGTATCGGATCACCGTGAGGATCAAATCTCGGACTTCCGAGTTGCTTATAGAGTTCCTCTGCTTCATCTGCCGAAAGTGAATGTTCCATTATTTCAGCGCGCTGATGCCATTCAGATTTGTGAATGCCAGTCTTTTCAGAGAGGTATTTTTCCCAAAGTCTATGCGTACGAATTATTTTTAGGGCGTAATCACTACCAGCAGGAGTCAGCTCAATTAAGTTATTGTCAACTTTGATAAACTCCAGACTGGCCATGTACTCTATCAAATCCACTAGCTTTCCATAGTTCATTTTCAAAGCGCCTGACATGCCATTGAGTGTAGCCTTTCGTCCACTGTATTCCACATGATAGAGTTGCTTGAGAATATCCTCAACCTCGGTTCGTTTGGTGTCTTTCCTGTTCGTGAAATTTCGACTAAGGATACCGGTTCTCACCAAGACTAGAATAATTATTACAATACCGAAAAATACTAAAAGAGCTATTTTTGGATCTGGAGTCATTTGATCTGTAGCATTATATTTTGAGCAATAGTTCCCGATAAGTAAATCGGATTTTCATCATTGATTGAGATTAAAACCGAGCCATCGAATTCCACTTTTTCTAAAACCTTAATTCGCGAGCCCAATTGAATTTTCAGTTGGTCCAAATGCCTTAGGAGGGAAGGGTTGCTGTCCGGAACATTCACTACCGTTCCGGCTTTGTTGAGATCCAATTCGGCTAAGGATAATTGAGGGACTAAATGGAATTCACCATTCTCGTCAGGGATAGGATCTCCATGAGGATCGACAGCTGGGAAGCCAAGAAACTCATCGAGCTTCTTAATTAAGATAGGAGATTTTATATGTTCAAGTTGTTCTGCAATATCATGGACTTCATCCCATTTGAATCCAAGTTTTTCCAGAAGAAATACTTCCCACAATCTGTGTTTTCTGATCACTTCAAGAGCAATTATTTTACCCTTTTTAGATATCTGAACACCCTTGTATTTCTGGTAATTGATGACGTCCTTTTCTGAAAGTTTACGCATCATGTCAGTAACCGATGCTGCTTTGGTATTCAATTCATCAGCGATCGAATTGGTATTTACGTCAGATTCCCCACCTTCAGATAGGTGATAGATGGCCTTCAAATAATTCTCCTCAACCAGACTTATTTTCATGGGAACAAATATAACAATAAATTTAGGCTAATCTAAAAGTAAATTTCATTAGTAAATTTATTGTATATATAAAATGTTATTAATCAATAAGTTATACCTTTTCATATCATCAAGTAGTTAGAGTATTAAATTCAAGACTAATAAGGCTATTGTGGGGTAATTGAAGTTCTTATTTTTAAACTCATGAACAAGATTTAGCATAGAGATTGATTGCTTTTGGAAGAGAATTTCAAATTATTCTCTAGAATCTTTTTGCCATGTTGCTTAGGTGATTAATATTGCCACACTAGAACACTCAAGATTTTTTTTTGAAATATGGATTTGCGTAAAATAATAGAGTCAGCTTGGGAAGATCGATCGTTGATTGAAAAGAAGGAAGTTGCTGTTGCGATTAAAACTTTAATTGATGATTTAGATCTTGGTAAACGACGGATTGCCGAGCCTACTGAAGATGGTAATTGGTTAGTGAATGAGTGGATGAAGAAGGCAGTTATCCTCTACTTTCCATTAATGAAAATGCAGTTGATTGAAGTTGGTCCTTTTCAATTTCATGATAAAATTAAGTTGAAGTCTGGCTATGATCAGTTAGGTGTTAGAGTAGTACCTCATGCCATTGCTCGCTACGGATCTTTCGTTGCACCCGGTACAGTGCTGATGCCTTCTTATGTGAATATCGGAGCGTATGTAGATTCTGGTAGCATGATAGATACATGGGCAACTGTGGGTAGCTGCGCACAGATTGGTAAGAACGTTCACTTGAGTGGTGGTGTCGGAATTGGTGGTGTGTTAGAGCCTATCCAAGCAGCCCCAGTAATCATCGAAGACAATGCCTTTATTGGATCAAGATGTATCGTGGTAGAAGGAGTGAGGATCGGTAAGGAAGCAGTATTGGGAGCAAACGTTGTGCTCACTTCAAGCTCCAAAATCATAGACGTAACAGGCAGCGAACCCGTCGAGCATCGAGGTTATGTTCCAGAAAGATCAGTAGTAATTCCAGGTACGATACCAAAGGATTTTCCAGCGGGTACTTATCAAGTTCCTTGCGCTTTAATTATCGGTAAGAGAAAAGAGAGCACAGATAAAAAGACCTCTCTTAATACCGCGCTGAGAGAAAATAACGTTTCTATATAATCATTCATGGCATGTATGTTGTTTGCTAGATATGCATAGTCAAATTGTACGGTGTATGTTCGTTTTATTATTTAGTCTCTTCGGTGCTTTCTTTTTGAACGCACAACCTCTAGAAGACCCCTCAACATCTAGTTATCGTTTTAGCAAAGGAGAACATCTTGAGTTTAAGCTTAATTATGGATGGTTTACTGTTGGAAAGGCTTCTTTAGTCATTGACAATGAGTTTCAAATCTATGATGATCAAGAGTGCTTTCAGGTGGAGATCAAGGGTGAAACTGCTGGGCTTTTAGGAGTTTTCACGAAAGTGGATGATCGTTGGGGAGGTTACGTTACCAAAAATGAATTGCGTCCGCTGCACGCTTATCGCAATATTGAAGAAGGAAAGTACATACGCGAAGAGCGCACTTACTTTAAGCATGATTCTGGTAAAGTCGAAGTTGTGCGATATGATCCTCGAAAGGAAGAAAGAAAACCAAAGCGAGTTTTTGATATTCCTAATGGCGTAAATGATCTAATGAGCTCGTATATGTACCTGCGAAATATGGATTTTTCGCAATATACAAAGGGGGATACCATACGGGTTAATACATTTTATGAAGATGTTCTTTATGATTTTAGGCTCGTGTTTGCCGGTAAGGAAATGATTAATTCAGATGTGGGTAAACTGTCCGCCTACAAAATGCACTTTCTAATTCCTACAAGTGATATTTTCCCCGATGAGCAGGGCGTAATTGCCTGGGTCTCCGCAGATGACAACCATTTGCCATTGAGAATTCAGGCACAGATGTTTTTTGGAACTGCTTATTGTGACTTGACTTCTTATAGAAATATAAAGTATGGTCCTGATTATGAATAAGGACGATCTATATTTGCGGCTAATTTAGAAGCAAATGAAATATTTCTTACCCCTCTTAATTGTCTTATGCGTTTGGTCATGTGATTCTAATTCCGCTTCTGAGGCTGATACTTTCTATGAAAAAGGGGATTATGCTAAAGCGGCCAGAGCGTATTCCAATCAGCTGGAGAGCGATCCTTCGAATGTGTCTTTATTATACAGCAGGGGACGTTCCTATGAGGAAATTGGTAAATTTGATGAAGCGGCGGCTGATTTTGTGAAAATCACCGAAATGGATGAAAGGCACCTTAGCGCCCATCTATCACTATCTAAGGTGTATTACGAGCAAAAATCCTACAATAAAGCAGTGATTATTGCCGACAAAGCGATCGAGCTTAATGAAAACTCAGCCCAAGCACATTTTCTTAGTGCCAGAGCAAAACATCAATTAGGATATGTTGATGGAGCAATGGAATCCTACTCACTTGCCATAAACATAAACAGAGATTTTGGTGAAGCTTACCTCTACAGAGGTGCTTTGAAAATACATGCTGGTAAAACCAGAGCGGCATGCTCAGATATTTCCAAAGCTGTCATTTTGGGTGTTTCTGAGGCCAAAACTGTTCAAAAGAAGTATTGTAAATAAGATTTTCTTACTTGTGAATCAACTGGATTTTTTCTCTTCGAAGGAGACTCCCTTCTATTTTTATGATCTGAATTTGTTGGAGCAGACTATTGCTGCCCTAAATTCCGCTAATAGATATGGCTACCATGTGCATTATGCCCTCAAAGCCAACAATAATGTTCCAATTCTGGAAAAGTTAAAGGTTGCTGGTCTGGGTATTGACTGTGTAAGTGGTAATGAGGTCAAAATTGCTTTGGAGAATGGTTTTGCTCCTGGGGAAATTGTCTTGGCTGGCGTTGGTAAGACCGATAAAGAAATTTCATATTCCATTGATCAAAACATCTTTTCCTTCAATGTTGAGAGCATAGAAGAACTGAAAGTTATTGATGAAATAGCCGGCTCGAAAAATAAGAAACCAAACATTTCGATACGAGTAAACCCTGAAATAGAAGCTGGAACCCATCATTACATCACTACGGGCTCTAAAGGAAATAAGTTTGGTGTGTCCAGAAGTGAATTATTGGATTCACTTGACCTTATCAAGACGCTTTCCAATATCAACTTCATCGGGGTTCATTACCACATTGGCAGTCAGATAACTGATATGGATCGCTTTGTGAACCTATGTGAGCGTGTAAATACCGTTCAAGCGGCATTGGTTGCTGCAGGTTTTAGATTACCACATTTGAATGTAGGAGGAGGTTTAGGGATAGATTATGAGAATCCCGATCAGAATAGTATTCCTGATTTTGAAACTTACTTTGCATTATTCAACAAGCATTTGGATTTATTGCCAGATCAAGAATTACACTTTGAGTTGGGTCGATCAATTGTGGGTCAGTGCGGCTCGTTGATATCTAGGACTCTCTTTGTAAAGGAGAGCGGTGGGACGACTTTTTTGATTCTAGATGCAGGTATGACTGATCTCATGCGGCCAGCATTGTATCAGGCGTCACATAAGATTGTGAGCTTATCAGGGAAGAGCTCCAAGATGGTTTACGACGTAGTTGGTCCTATTTGTGAGTCTTCTGATTCGTTCGGTAAGCAATTGGAACTTCCAGAGACTAAACGAGGTGATTTAATTCGCATTTGCTCAGCTGGCGCTTATGGTGAGACCATGAAAAACAGCTATAACGCACGCGATTTAGCTAAGGCTTATTACTCAGAGTAGGAGTGGTCAAACGCCGAGAAACCCCATTATAAGATAAAATACAATCGAAATTCCACCAGTGAGCAGGGCGTAAGGCAACTGGGTACGCACGTGATCAATATGATCTGATCCTGAAGCCATTGAGGCAATCAAGGTAGTATCAGAGATCGGTGAGCAATGATCGCCAAAGACACCACCTCCAAGCACTGCTGCTATGGCCATATTCATATTAATATCCATAGCACCAGCCAAAGGAACGGCGATGGAAATCATAATGGCAAAAGTTCCCCAAGATGTACCTGTACTAAACGCTATAAAACAGCTAGTGATGAACAGGATAGCTGGAGCCAGTTCTGGTGCGAGCCAAGCAGCCGTGATTTCAGCCACATAGTTGCCAGTGCCAAGCAACTTGCATAAGTCACCCAAGGCGAAAGCCAATAGCATTAATGTTGCCATCGTGAGCATCTCCTCCATGCCTTTGATGCTGACGTCCGTGAAGGATTTGAGATTTACTTTCCTTTGAAAAGCGTAAAGAATTCCAGCCGACAGTACAGCGCTAATCACCGCGTATAGTACAGCTGCTGAACCAGACCCCTCACCGATAGCACTCCATAGTTTAGAAGCAAATGTCCCCGTAGATTCAGAATTCCAACCTGTGTAAAACAGAAACAAGGGCATCGTGATGATCATGATCAAAAGCGGGACGATCATGTTGCTGGCTTTTTCTGAATTTTGAGATTCAGTCGTTTCTTCGGCTTGCTTTTCCTGAGGTAACACTGCTTCAAACTGTTTCATTGGGCCAAAAGACTTGTTGGTAAATGCGAGATAATATACAAGTCCAAGCGTCAGTATTGGGTAGAAATTAAATGGGATGGAATAAAGGAGCGTCTGAAAAGCGGGTACATTTTCATATGCAGCCAACAGTCCGATAATATACGCACCCCAAGCATTGAGAGGGAAGAGAATGCAAGCCGGAGCGGAGCTACTGTCAGCCAAATAGGCTAGTTTTTGTCTTGATATATTGAACTTATCGAAAAGGGAACGAAAGACAGTCCCGACCGTGAGAATGGAAATATTTGACTCAATGAAAATGAGAAACCCTGTTGATGCAGCTACTAATTGAAGCCTAGATTTAGGATTTTTACTCTTTAGTATAAATCCACGAACGCTGTTCACAAAGCCATTGACTCCTCCAGAATACTTGATCAATTGAATCAGGGCTCCAATGAGTAAGGTGAACATGATGGTTCGAGAGTTTCCAGCACTCAGTAGGACTCCCACAAGTCCTTCGATCATTCCTATGGTTCCACTAAATAACCCTCCTTTGATGACGATATAACCTACAAGTAGTCCTAGTAGGAGACTGGGTATGATTTGTTTGGTACGTATGGCAAGTGCTATGGCTATAACGGGAGGTAAAAGAGATAATATTCCGAATGTTGTCATTTGCCGATTTTCAGTGATTCGTCTTTAGCTGAAGAGCTTGCTTTGTAAAGGTAAGTATCAAACAGTGCTTTCACAGTTTCCTTCAGCACCTCCTCTCTTTTTGATTCTCGGTCATATCTGATTAAATCTCTACTAGCTTGCCAAATTGTTTTCTTGGTATTGAGATCTATTATTTCAATCAGCAAAGCAGATTCTTTGCTGGTTCTTGCTCGTGAATTTGATGGAAAGCCAAATGGGTCATTAAAGTTATTGTTATTCATTGTTTCACTGACTTGATTCGCTATCAATTCATAGCGGACTATAAGATCGGGTTTGGAGCGTTCTGTATAATTGCGTAGAGCCATTGCTTCCCTGATTGATGACTCTATTATTTTAGAAGGTTCATTTTTTGCGATAATCACGCCTTCATTCCCTTTTTTTAGATTGATGATGGAGTAAGTATTGTAATTATTATATGAAGCTTTGGAGTTTGAAAAGTGGATGATTTTTGGTTGACAGGCGAACAGCACACTGGCTATCATTAAACAAAGAAAGGATTGAAATATGATTGATTTCATACTTAATAATTCTGATTAGTAAGTTTTAAAGTGATCATTAGGTGATTAGGTTAATTCGGGATAAAAGTAGCGAAAATGCCATTCGATAATTGAATTGCCGAAAATATTCAAGTGAAATGCATCATGATCCTGTACATCTTTCGATCAATTTGTACGAAATAATAAAAACAGATTTATGGATTTTGAACTTGGAATAATGATATTCCAATAGATCATGATACGGGTATATAGTTCGAGAATATTACTATCTTCATATTTAGGGTTTAATTGAATCAATGTGTTGAGAGTTATTTCGTTTTTGTGCTTTATTCTAACAGCGCTCTGCTCGTATGCTCAGATCGAGAAAACTCAAGTCGCGGGAGTTTTTCAGGGAAAGACGCTGTTTATTCAAAATCCTTATGAACCAAAATCAAAAACATTTTGCATTCAAAGCATTGAATTGAATGGAAAAAATTTGGAGTTCAATAAGAAATCGAGTGCCGTGAAAATTGATTTTAAAACTATCGATGAAAATGCCCCAGTTTATATATTGATCGTTCACGGAGAAAAATGCATGCCGATCATAATCAACCCGGATGCGATCAATTTCCATAGCGTATTTTCAGTTCTGGAGATAGGCTTTCAAGACTCTGTACTTATTTGGAAAACATCAGGGGAAGAAGAATCCTTCTCCTATATAGTCGAAAAATATAATCTTGGTATTTGGGAGGAGATGAAGGAGATTCCGTCGAAAGGAAAATTTGGAGGAGCCACATATATCCATTATCCTTTTTTGAAGGAAGGAGCGAATAAATTAAGAGTAAGGTGCGAAATGGGTAACGGGAGCTATATCTATTCTCCAGAGGTAGATTTTCATTTCTATCCAGAGCCTGTGACATTCTTTCCATTCGCTACGGCCACATCATTGAAGCTGTCTCGAACTGCGACATTTGAAATCTTCGATGCAGGCGGCCAACTTGTCTTAACTGGAGAGGGAAATAGCATTGATGTTTCTGCTCTTCAGAGAGGTGATTATGTGATCTACTTCGATAAGAAAGATCCAGGAATGTTTGAAAAGAAGTAAAGGTCTTAAAAGAGTGATATCCCAAAAAAGTTATTAAGGAAAACGATCACAAAAAGAACTGCCAGTAACAAGGGACAGATATATAGGATTGCCACATTGAGAGATTTTTTGACCATACTGCTGTGATAGGTTTCAAAACCTTTGGCGAGTTCCTCGTGTAGATTCTCTTTTTTCCAGACATAAGCGGCAAAAGTAACGATCAAAAATCCACCGAATAGTAGCAATACATCTGCAAGACCCGCAACCAATGAAAGAAAGTCAGAAGAACCTGGAAGCTTAAACGAGTTGCTGAAAAAATCTGATGCACCATTACCAAGTAGTGAAGGTATACCTACTACGAATATTACAATGGCTACAAGAATGACAGCTTTCTTTCTACTCAATTTAAGCTCGTCCACAACGTATGATACCGGTACTTCCAAAAGAGAAACCGTAGAAGTTAAAGCTGCAAAAGAGAGGAGCAAAAAGAAAAATGCTCCAACAAATGCTCCAAGTGATCCAAGCGTTTCAAAAACACTAGGTAACGTGACGAAAATTAGTGCAGGACCAGCTTGACCAGATGAGACCATACTCATGTCACCGCCATTATTGTAGGCGACAAGTGGGAATATCATGAGTCCGGCAATAAGCGCAATGCCTACGTCTGCTAGGGTAATGAATGCTGATGAGGTTACAATATTATCTGTTTTGGATAAATAGCTTCCATAAGTTATTAAAGCGCCCATTCCTAAGCTTAGAGAGAAAAATGCCTGACGAAGTGCACCACTTATGGTGGCGATGTTAATCGCTTCCAGGTTCGGTATAAGATAGAATTCAACACCTGCCATAGCGTTTGGTAGAGTCAATGAATAACCGACTAAGCAGAGTATCATAATAATCAAGG
>CAYGPP010000111.1:0-13751 GCA_964351885.1 uncultured Marinoscillum sp. | reverse complement strand
GTGAGCATCAAAACAGCAACCAATGCCGACAAAAGGCTCCCTTTGAATACTTTTATATTTCGTTGTAATAAATTCATTTTTTTAAACTTTAAGTGTGATAATTATTTCTGAATTAACAGTTTGCTCGTGACTAGCTTTTCATTGATCGTAGCTTTCACAAAGTATTGACCATGGGATAAGGCGCTTACATCCACCTTAAACGCTTGATCATACTCAGCCAACAACTGCCCACCAATATTAAATATTTTGATATCTCTAGCCAGTTCACCGAATGTGAAATAATTCGCAGTTGGGTTAGGATAAAGACGAAGTGCCTGAGATAAATCTGACGAGAGCACGTTTTTCAATTCTCCCTCAATAGTGAACGAAAACGCTTCATCAAAAGCTAATTCAAAACCATAGAGATCTTTTGTTTCCTTGGCTACTTCAATAGCGTAAGTAACGCCATCTTCCAAGTCACCCGAGATGGTCAATGTATCGCCTGTGGCAGACCAAGTGAAAGCTTGATTCTCAATAGCCGGACTAATAGTAATATTCTCGCCCAAAGACGCTTCATCTATCTTCTTACTAAAATTGATTATTATTTCGGAATCTCTAGATACATCAGTATCAGCATCCAACGGGACAGTTGATGCAATTAATGCAGGGGCAGTGATATAAGTTTCATCTGCCTCCTCATTGTACCAATACTGAACGTCAGCATTACCACCAAGTGCAGTTATTCTATCCGCTTCCAGAAAGCCCGCGAGCTGATCTTCATAATCTACACCATCTTCACCAGTATGTGCTAGTCTATTTCCATTGATAGTCATAAGTCCGCTTCCAGTGATATCTATTAAGGATCCTTCTCCTATTGACTTCATTTCGTTAGCGTTGATATTTGCTAAGTCAAAAAGACCCGCTCGAAGATTCACAGTAGCCTTACCAGTTTCCCAGCCTAATCCAATCATTTGCATAACCGCTACAGTTCCTCCATTAATGTTAACAGTCGCCATAGGTGAATTTTCACCATCTAAGAACCCGATCCACATATGCTGACCGAAAGTGATCATTCCTCCAGTCTCTACCGTAAGTACAGCCGGAGCATTGTAGCCAATACCACTCCATACATCTCCAGTAGTCAGTGACCCTCCAGCCTTAACGATGATCTCACCACCGTCAGCATTGTCTCCTTGAACCATTTGAAAAACTTCTTGCGCGTCTGTAATAATTGTCGGCACTGCCTCCGGCACATTCCATACCGCTTTTCCAGAACCTGGATTTGGTATACCAGCTGTCCAGTTCGCTGCTTCATTCCAGTTTCCTGTGGACGTCTCGTTGGCCGCAGGATTCCACACTGAGGTTTGTGCATAAGAGCTCATGGAAACTCCCAGAGCCACTGCTAATTGTAAAATTCTCATTTTCATAACTCGTTCGATTAATTTGAAGAATAATTTTAACCAAATGTATTTGGCTGGAATTAATTGGCGCTTAAAAAGGGGTTAACATGAATCAAAACACTGAATTATTTTCAATTGCAATCCCGTTTTATTAAAAAAATACTGAGAAAAGAACTTAAAAAACAAGTGTTTTAAAGGAATAGCAAATAAACAGCCAGGTAATGATGTGAGTAATCTACAATTATTACATTCCGCAACTTTATCAGACTAAGGAAACGCGAGAGCTTACTTATCCATTAAACATGCTTTAAGACTTATGATCTGATCCACTTAGTAAAACTTTCGATCCCTCTTTTGACTGATATTTGCACTAATTTAAAAACAGTCTTTGATTATAGGGTTTTGAGTCGCTTAAGGAATTCAATGTTCATTACTAGTATTTATCATCGTAATTCATCTATCTACTACTCTGTTTATTCCTTTAAGGCAAGTAAGTTTTGTTGAAGAGAAACGATTTTTAGAACTCCAATCTCCATTGCTTTGGCCAACCTTGATTAGTATATAATTCCATCACTTACTAAAGTTTATTCCTACTCAGATTGACTATTGATGATGATTGATTTACTCTTCCTATGATTACCAATTTTTTAAATAGGAATTGCCGTAATAATTCTGAGCCCCATCAAAAGTCCACGGGTTCGTGTCTACTTGGTATGACCCTTTTGGGTTTATATTTTACGCTCCAATTATCGAAGAGATTTCAACAACACAATTGATTAATGGAGTTCTTGAATTGATTTTGCTTACTCTCTAAGAAACTTTCTTTGAGCCGAGGTTCCATCTTGGAATTGGAT
Organism: uncultured Marinoscillum sp.; assembly: GCA_964351885.1. Classification (GTDB taxonomy): domain Bacteria; phylum Bacteroidota; class Bacteroidia; order Cytophagales; family Cyclobacteriaceae; genus Marinoscillum. Next base: position 11,518 of record CAYGPP010000111.1, on the reverse strand, counting down.
CAGAAGAAAATAGATACCGCATTCTATGTCAAGTGCATTGATCTCTACTTGTTCATCATTATAGTTCTTATCCCAGACCTTAGCCCCTGAAGAATTAACAATTTGAATCGCTGAAATCGCCTTACTATCACTTTTGATCGTCAGGTATTCTTGACTTGGGTTAGGGTATATCTGTAATGATATATCTGTTAGATCTGTATCTAAAACCTTGACTGTGACACCACAATTTTCGGCATCACCAACGGTAATGGTTTTGGTAACCATGATAAAACAGTCTCCATCTGATACTGTAAGTGAATACTCCCCCTCTATTTCATCCGATGCAGCTACAGAAAGTGTCGCTCTTCGACCTGTCTTTCTAAAATCATCCGGCCCTGTCCAAGTATAGCTAAATGCATCATTATTAGGAGAAGCTTCTAAGACTAGTCTTTTCCCCTCACACATGATAATATCAGTGGGATTCAAAAAATCGCCCTCAGCGTCTATCAGAAAGTCAATTACGGGTACAGTAAAATCAGAGTTAGTTAGTGCCAATGAGTCAATCACTACACAAGCATTCATATCTGTATACTGAACAACATAATAACCTGATTGATTGGATAACAAACTGTCTGTAACTAACACTTCTTCACCAATTTGTTCAAAACCATTAGGTCCTGTCCATTTCCATTCACTAACCTCCACTCCTGTTTTGGCAAAAAGTTTCACACTACTACCAAGACACACATCGCCAGTTGATCTCTCATCAAAAACACGTATTTCCATTTCTGGTTTATCTAAATTAGAAACAACCTCTATCTGCTGCACTAATTGACCACAAGTCGTATTTTCCCATCGAGCATAAACATCATAAGTACCCACATTTAAATTTTCAATAGCACCCATATAGACCTTATCTTCAATTACAGAGGTATAACTAGCCCCACCGTCTAAACTAATTTCCACAGGTCCCAAGTAAGGGTTCGTTCCTATTTCGATATTAATTTTTCCATCTGCAACACATGAAGCGCTCTCAGCTGTGAGTGTAAGCTCTGGAGTTGAGCTAATTATGAGTACGTCCCCAAGGTCAGTAGCAAATGAGCCGTCCGTATATCTTACCCAAACATTATATAAACCAGGTAAAAGGTTATCGACGTTTAGTTCGGTAGCCATGGATGCCACATTGTATTCATAAGTCTGCCCGTTATCTAGGCTAAACTCAAACTCCTTGTCAAGAGTAGGTAGAGATATAGTAAGCGAGCCATTCTCAGCTGTACACGTTGCATGAGTCGCCCTAATCTTGAAACCATCAATTCCATCAAGAGGAGTGCCTAACTCCTCACGGTTATCAATATTCCCCCTCATGACCTGAGTAATGGTCTTAACTGAGCGCAAGTACCAATCACTTGGTAGATCTCTACCATCCTCATTTAGATCTAACCAATACCCCACAGCTGGTGATTGGCTATCGTTTTCAGGCATCTTGAAGAATGAAGTAGCTTCATCTACTTCATCAAACATGGCGATGTACAAACTCTTAGCTCCTCTGCTTATATTACCACTAGCCTGCTCCCAGAAGAAATCCCCACCCCTACGCGCATGCTGATTTTTGGGCCCTGCCTTCAAATTGAACCAAGAAAACCCTGGCCAGTTAACCGGTAGATAGTCAATATTATTCTCGTTACACCATTCTAGATCAGGTTCGGTAATACGTCTGGCAAAGTCTTCATATCCAGATTTAGAGCTACCATATCTACCAACAGTCCAAGGACTAATCACTTCTACTTTCTTAAAAGCATCAACCCATTTTCCATTTTCCTGAGTTCTCCATTCATGATTACTACCCAACTTTACAGAAGCACGATACTTTTCCTCCGGTGCATTGTGAAAGAACTCAATAAGTCTTTCTAAATCCTCAACCTTAGCATCGTCTCTTACTGTATATCCCCAAAGAGATATCAATGGACGACCTCTATGGTGTAGATAATTAGGACTTTCAGTCAATTTGATTTCGTCAACCAGATATTTCCAATCAGCAATGATCTCGTCAGCTGCGGCAGCATAGGCCAAACCATCCCACATCATAGCAAATGTTCTACCGTATCGTTCCGACCCCTGCATTACGTGCACAGCCACGCTATCTCTAAACTCACCGAATTTTCGATCTCGTGCCTCTGACATGAATCTCTGTAAGAAAACACCATCTATATCATAATCCCGAATCCACTTCATATGACGAAATACCGTTTTCTTAGTGTAGGATGAGAATGACCTTGCTTCTGTACCATCACTAAATCTATAACCTGTTTTGAATAATTCATCAGGATCAAATTCGTCATCATCAAACCACATCTCAACCCCTAGATTATTAGGGTGTCCGTCACCATTAGCCAAGTTTCCCCAGTGATGATATCTGTCACCAAGCGTAGAACCATCTCCAATAGATGAAAACCACCCCTGATATCCAAACATTACTTTACCATCTAGTGTGGAGGGATCAACCCGACCAATCGCTAGTGGATCATCAGAAATTGAGATGGTTGGATTGTTAACAAATTTGATCAGGTCAATAGCTGCAGTAACCTCAGCAGATATTGGCTGAAATATCTTAAAATATCTTATCTCTTGTAAAGAGAATGAACCAAGAATAGTGCCTTGATTGATTTGTAGAGACACTTCATTCCACCCATTTACAAGATTAATGGTCGAAGTATTCCATCTCAATGCTTCTTCTCCGATGACCCCCGAGCTATTAATCTCAATATATCCTTCTGAAGATAGAAGTGCCGCATCAGAGATAAATAAAGAAAGTGTGAGATAACCTGTGTTATCTATGAGAGGCTTAGTACTACTATATTCCTTTTCAAACCAATTGCTCTCAGAGCCTGTGAATTTAAGAGAAGCTCTTCCCTCTATTTTGTCCGAATCATCTATCATTAGGGTATTATCACTGATCCAGCTAAGATATACGTCACAACGATCTAAAACCAACTGTGCCTGCACCGCATATACGGCACATACAGTAAGACAACTCATTATCAATCTTTTCATAATCAATACCCAATTTATGTTTTAACGCTTTTTGACCTTCAAGATGCCTCCTTTTTCTATCTGAGAGTGAGTCATAAAAGGAGATTTAAGCGGTTCGCCATTGTACTCAAAAGATGCTATTTGATATGTCTCTGCTTTGTTGTTCTCAGTCTCGATGATGAATTTATTTCCGTTTTCTTGATGAATGGTCACTTTGTCAAAAAGAGGTGCTCCTAACGCATAAGTCGGATCACCCGGACTTACCTGATAGAATCCCATCGCGCTCATTAGATACCATGCAGACATCTGCCCACAGTCTTCATTTCCAGAAAGCCCATCAAAATCATCTTGATACTGCGTTCGTAAAATCTCATGTACTATTTTTTGTGTTTTCTCGGGCTTACCGACATAGTTATATAGATACGCGATATGATGACTCGGCTCATTTCCGTGTGCATACTGACCAATCAAGCCAGAAATATCCGCACTGCTGTGGTTACCCTTGATCTCACTGGATTCTGAAAAAAGTTGATCCAATTTGTTCGAAAAGGCCTCTTCACCGCCATGAAGATCCACGAGTCCTTTGATATCATGTGGCACAAACCATGACCATTGCCATGCGTTGCCCTCCACATAATCGTCCTTACGATGTTCGGAATATTTAGGATCAAAAGGTTCTTTCCACTTACCATTTGCTAATTTTCCTCGCATAAAGCCGGTCTCCTGATCGAAATACTCCTTATACTTCTTTGATCTGGCCATGTAGTAGCTGTAGTCATCAAGGTAACCTAGCTCCTTTGCCATCTGAGCAATACTCCAATCATTATATGCATATTCTAGTGCTTTGGACACAGATTCATTCTCCAGGTCTGCTGGGATATAGGCCTTTGTGCTATTGTAAAACTTACCCATCGGCATGAGGCGATTCTGAATGTTCTGATCAAAAAAATCAATGCTAATTGTATCATATTTCGATGCATGGACAATCGCTTCATAAGCTAAATCAATATTAAAATCAGTCTGACCTTTAACATAGGAATCTACCAACACTGAAACGGCATGATAGCCAATCATCGTTCCTGTATAATTACCCGCAAGCTCCCACTTTGGAAGCACACCACCTTCCATATATTTAGTAAGCAGTGAATGCATCATCTCCTGATTAATCTTGGGACGTACGATTGTGTTAAAAGGATGTAGGGCTCGGAAGGTATCCCAAAGTGAAAAGACTGTATAAATCGTCCTATCCGAAAGTCGAACTTCTCCATCCATTCCTAGATATCTTCCATCAATATCACTAAATGTATTAGGTGCCAGTCCAGCATGATAGAATGAAGTATAAAAAATCTTTCTATCACTATGGCTTCCTCCATCAATCTCAATTTTGGAAAAATAGTCTTCCCATATATCCAGCGCCTGATTTCTATATTTATCAAAACCCCAATCAATTATTTCTTTATCGAGATTTTTCTTAGCTCCTTCCTCGCTCACATATGATATACCTACTTTCACAAGGATTTCATCAGTATTGTCAGGGAAAATGAGTCTGGCGATACTGCTATCGCCGATAAGTTCATACTCAAAAGGCATGGAACATATGGCGTGGAAATAAACCTGATGCTCCCGCGCCCAACCTCGAGTCTTCTTTACTCCTCGAATCTCATTGTTACCGACTATTTCAATCCTATTCTCAATCTGAGCATGCTTTTGCAATGTATGATTTAGATCAAGGATTATTCCAGCCTTGTCACCAGAAAATGAATACCTATGAAAACCAGCGCGAGTCGTGGCAGTTAGCTCTGCTTTAATCTCAGAACCTAACTCCACTTTGTAGTATCCAGGAATGGCAAATTCCGAATTCGGTTTTTTCTTAAGCGCATAATTGTGACTAGAGTTACCATTACTATTTGGTATGAAACTCGGTATAGTGGAATAAGGAGCAATAAGTATATCTCCATAATCACCGATTCCAGTTCCACTGAGATGGGTATGAGAAAAGCCCAAAATGCTATCATCTGATATATGATAACCGCTACAGGCATCCCAACCAGTGAGTCTGGTATCTGGACTCAACTGCACCATACCATTCGGCAAACTTGGACCTGGGTATGTATGCCCATGACCTCCTGTACCTATAAAAGGATTAACCAAGCTTGATAAAGTATTTACATTACTTTCCAGGTACCCCTTATCGTCAGCCTTTGTTTTGGTACAGGATGAAAGAATAACTCCTCCGAAAAAGCAAAGGATAATCAAATAGGGATGTAACCTTGGTTTCATTTTATCTTAATACCGGATTCGTATAGTTGTGAAAAATAGGTCAAGAGCGGTCTGGAAAATATCAGACTCCTCTTGATCTACCTAATAGAAAATTAGTTTAGAGAATGAATTCTAATTCTACTGTTGCTCCATAATTGGCACGCGCAGCAGGGGCATCAGTAGTAGCTCCAACTCTGAAGAATATCTTTCCTCCCTCATCAAGAGCTGCCTTACGAGAAATATCAAAGACAATGCGATACACATCATTTACGCCTGCTTGAATCACTCCGTCGATACTTACACTCTCATCGGCTAGAACCATTTCCATTCCCACATTTGGATCATAGTGCGCTAAGACTGATACTTCTTCCACAATGATGGCTGTCATTACGGTATCACTTGCTGTCATTAAGACGGAATCAACTGGTTGTTCCAGTCTAAAATTAGCTACAGCCCTTGTGCCGGATTGAGTAATCTCCAAATCTACGATCCGAACGTATGGAGTCACAGTAAAGTTGAGCTCTGTTTGTCCACTAACAATTACCTGAACCGTATCTACACTAATGGTCGCGTTATTATGAAAATTGGTATTGATAGGAATAGCATCATAAGTATTACTAAAGAGACGTGAGTCCTTATAGGTACCATCATTTTTGATCTGTAGGCGTTGTGGTGTAACAGTTTCCCAGCCATATTCCCATATCTCTATTAATGAGCCGTTAATGATGTCTTGTGGAACCAGTTCTCCAGTTTCTGCATCCCGAATTTCACCAAAAAGTCCCGCATCTGGTCCGTCTAAATTATCCAATTCACATGAAGTGATCGATATAGCCGTTATAACTATACATAGTAATCTGCTTACCATTTTTGCTATATTTTTATTGAGCTTTTTCATATTACCAGCCTGGGTTTTGAGTGAGTTGATTCAATCCTAAATTCTGGATTGCTCTGTAGTAATCTCGATCTTCGAAAGTCTGAGGTGAACTCTGACGTGTCTTCTTTCTAATGAAAATATACTTTGGAGGGGTCTCTTGAAGGTCAAGTATTGGAACGAGGGCATACTTAAGACTTTGATCTTGTACTTCATGAAATTCGCGTCTTCTGATTAGATCCCAAAGACCTAAATTTTCAAAAGCTAGTTCTACTATTCGTTCGCGCTTTACATTTTCGATAGTAGGTGTAATAGTCGTGGTGTGACCCGCCCTAGCTCGAAGTGAATTTAAAGCTGTACTAGCTAATGCAGCATCTCCTAAACCACTCTCCACATGCGCTTCAGCATAGTTTAAATGAATTTCTCCAAGCCGAAAAGCCATAAAGTCTGTAAAACTCTGATTCCAAGCTGGTACAACAGGATCTTGACTTAAGAATTTCCTTAATCCAAAACCCGTACTTGTGTGATTTGCTCCAGTAGGATCGAAACCGGAGTAATCGGCAGAAGATTCCGCACCAAATGTATGGTAGGTAGTTCCATCTTTATCCATACTTAGCTTAGTATCAGTCTTAAACTCACCATCTGGCTGAACATATCCATTTTGATATACTATCTCCATTCCCTTCCAAGTAGATCTTGGTAACATTACTGTAGCAGCTAACCGGGCATCTTTACCTTCAAAAAGATCCATTGGATGATCATATTTCAAATAGGTACGGGTAGGATCATAACCAGCGTAGTTATTTACATCACCATCCACTGTTGTAACGATGGGATCAAACTGACCAGGATTATCATAAGACTCAAACTGATCGACAAAATCAAGTGTAGGACACATCCTACCTGGATGTGGCCAGCCATTTCTTGTTTGATGAGGATTGAACCAAATATCATAATTATTACCAAGGAAATCGCCAGGAGCCACCTTACCTTTCATAAAAATTGCTTCAGATCCGACGGCTAAATTTGGATTTTCAAACATTGCTCGGAAATTTTCTGCTGCCTCCTCGGGGTTCGCAGGTGATGCTCCATAAAGACTAAATGACCCACTATTAATGATTGCTGCTGAGGCATCTATTGCTTGCTGATAGTAGTTATTAGCCTCAGAAGCAGGTATTCCCACGAAACCAGCTGATGCTGCATCTCCTATTAAATCGATCTTATCACCAAATTTAGCGATGGAAGCAGCATGAAGTGCTGCACGTGACTTCAAGGCTAAGGCAGCCCACTTGCTTGCCCTTCTTCTATTAGCAATACTTTCTCCAGTCTCAGCATTTAGTTTTTCAATAGCTATGTCGCACTCTGAGAGAATAAAGTTCCAAGTTTCCTTTTCTGTACTTCTGCCCACCAAAAGTGCATCTGGATCACCTTCAAAATTTTGTGCAACATCTATTATTGGTACCCCTCCATATCGCTTCGCCAAACCAAAATAGGCAAAAGCCCTAACAAAAGCTGCTTCACCCAAGTACTCTTCCTTAGTTTGATCACTTACATCCAATGTAGGAATAATGTCTAAAAACAAGTTAACATTCCTTATCAAGGTCCAAGGCGTGAGTGTCTTATCATCTCTCCGTTCATCATCAACTCTCCACCATCTTAAAGTATTACCATTCACTCCGAGATTCCGACCACTATGACTTGCCCAAGGCGTAAGCATAGCCTGTGCCTCCGCGGCATTGTTAGGTCCTCCATAGTTGACTTCAAATCCTTCATCAGGATAGTAGTTTAGGTCTTCTATCGGCAATCTGTAATAAAGATCTGCCAGATAAAGCTCTGTTCCTGCCGGATCAGAAAACAAATCCTGCGCTGTGATCTTATCCAAAGGCTCAAGGTCTAACGCATCATGACAACCGACAATGAGCTGAAAACTCATTAAAATTGCAAATACATTTATTAATCTTTTCATCTTTTTAGATTTAGTCTATTAGAAATTGATATTTAAGCCTACCGTATAAGTTCTTGCCAGTGGATATCCAAAACCAGCATCAAAACCAAGTCCAGGGCCGTTGTTAGTTTTCTCAGGATCATGTGGTTTAACCCAAGGATCTGTAAAAGTAAGAAGGTTGAATCCCGTAGTATATAGACGCATAGACTCTATTCCAATTTTAGAAATGAGGTCTGATTTTATAGTATAACCCAACTGCACACTCTTCAATCTTACATAAGAAGCATCTCTTCTCCATGCCGAACTTTCCGCGTAGGATAAACCAGGCATGTTTTGAATCTCCCGTGATACCGGCCACTCCCCCGGAATCCATTCACTCTGAGTATCACTAGGGTCCTCCTGTCTCCAACGATCATGGAAGTAAGCAGGCGTATTCCCTCTAAAGGCAAATATTTGACCATAAACCTCTCTAAACCTGATGGTATGACCCATCTGACCTTGCCATAACATATTGAAGTCAAAACCTTTCCAGAAGACATCCACGTTTAAGCCAAACTGGGCTCTTGGTGTATCATCCGCTAGGCTTGGGGACATATCGTCACCATCTATCAGGCCATCACCATTTACATCCTCATATTTAAAGTCACCTGGAAGCGCTCTCATAATATTACCATCCCTACCGTTCTGTAGAGCTGAACTTCGGAGATCATCTTCATTCTGAAACTGTCCGATGTGGTTATATGCCCACACGAATCCGTTATCCCTATTACTTTGCTGATTCCTCCATTGGCTGTAGCTGTTAGTAAACGCTTCTCCAACTCTTATCATGTCCCGGGATCTCGTTAAGGTATAGTTTCCAGTCACCCCGTAATCAACCTTTCCAATTCGACCTCTTGTGCCAATAGCCAACTCTATCCCACGATTCATATTACTATTTAAGTTCTCTTCAGGAAGTTGGCCTCCATAGGTATCTGGTAAATCAATACTTCTGCGAGCAGCGATTCCTGTCTCATTTCTCTGGAATACATCTGTAGTAATTGTTACTTTATTATCCCAAAGTCCCATATCTAACCCAATATTCATCGTTGTATTCTCTCTCCAAGAAAGCTTATCATTGGCAGGTGGAGGTGAAGCTATTCCGAATATCTGCTCTCCGTCAACAAACTCATAAGCACCTCCACTACCCAACTCAAAACCATCAATAAATTGGAAAGGGATACCTTGTGGCTGGCCGATAACTCCTATGGAGCCTCTAAATTTTAAATTGGAAACAAATTTCACATTCTCTCTAAAGAAAGACTCCTCTGAAACCCTCCAACCTGCTGATATCATAGGGTATACCTCCCATCTACTGCTTGGAGCATACCGATACGACCCCATATATCTTGCAGCTATATCTAGTAGGTACTTTTTATCATAAGAATAGTTGACTCTAGCGATGTACGAAATGTCGGCCTCCTGAAGAGGATCTGAATCACTCTCATGTCGCAATCCAGCAAATCTCAACACGTCTTTGGTATAAAAATCATCGTAAAACCTGGTCACCCTGAAATCTTCTCGGTTTCTGCGATTGTCTTCGTATACGAGAACTGTATTTAGACTATGCTTACTTCCAAATTTGCGCTCATAGTTAATATAAGTTTGGAATGTTAGGTATTGATTGACTCTAGAACGCTGTGATATGTTTCCAGAACCATCTCTGTATTTGACACGATTGTAAGTGTCAGTTGAGTCTACATGATTATATAAGAAATAAGGTTTTGCTAGATTCTTATTTTGGAAGTTATTAAGGTCATAGGAGATAAGTGTTTTAACAGAAAGTCCTTCTACGAAAGGCACTTTGTACTCCAAAGAAAAAGATGACTGTAAACTTTGAGTCCTATCTTCACTATAGCCTGTTACATCTCTCTCTGCAAAAGCAAGAGGGTTTTGATCTAAAAAAATTGGCGTTAGAAATTCAGGATTGTTGTTAGCATAAGGCTGATCTATCGGCCTTGAAACCCTTGTTCCTTTAAAAATTCCGAAAAAACTTGATCCTGGCTGATTTCTTTGGTCATTTCGTACACCAACTAGTAGTTGTCCTTCGAGATTCCGCCCAAGTTGAGAGGTAATATTAGTTCTTAAGTTATAACGCTTGTATCCCATATCCTCACTACGAAGTAGACCATTCTCTGACAAATGTTCTAATCCCATGTAATAGCTGAGCTTATCTGATCCTCCAGAAATGGAAGCATTATACTGCTGAAAATTCGACCTATCCTTCATTGTCAGGTCGTACCAGTCAGTTCCCTGATAACCTGGTTCTACTCCTGCATTCCACTTATCTACCTCTTCTTGGCTATAGAATGGAACACCTCTCTCCCCATCTCGCAAATAGACCTGTGCATCGTTAAACATCTCTACATATTGACCAGCTGAGGCCATGTCAGGTATATCTGTCGGTTCCAGAATTCCGAAATTCATACCAAAAGTGAACTTAGGTGCTCCTTTAGATCCTTTTTTGGTAGTAACAAGAATAACACCGTTGGCAGCACCTAATCCATAAATAGCTGCAGACGCATCCTTCAATACGGAAATACTTTCAATATCATTAGCGTTAAGTTGCTGGAATTCACCCGCACCTTCTCTTCTGATACCATCAATAACATAAAGAGGGTTACCAAATCCACGAATACTAATGTCATTGTCAAAAACTCCTGGTTGTCCACTAGTCTGTCTAATCTGCAACCCAGCAACCTTACCCTGTAGCTTTTGAGCTAAACTGGTGTGATTAGTCGTTTGAATGGACTCATTCCCAATCTCGGAAATTGCAGTCGTTAAACTTGCTTTGTCTTGACTCATGTATCCTACCACAACCACTTCCGCCAGCTCGCCTAGATCTTCAACGAGTGTAACGTCTATAATCGAGCGCCCGTTTAGCGCTATTTCTTGGGTTGCATAGCCGATGAAAGAAACAACGAGCGTCGCTTCTTCATCTACTGAGAGCATAAACTTACCATCTAAATCTGTGGTCGTACCGGTTGATGTCCCTTGGACCAAGATGGTAGCTCCTGGGAGACCTTCACCTCTTTCGTCCAACACCTTGCCACGTACTTTGACATCCTCTTCCGGATAATTTGCATATGCTTGATTAATAACAGACAAACTCAACAAAAGCATAAGCCCCATAATCTTTGTTAAGCCCTTATGTACCTGTAAGATTTTATTCATAATAATCAATCGGTTTATATTATTAAAGTAGCATCAACAGTAAGTACCTAGATCTAAATCTCCTTTTTTAAGGAGTAACTATTATAGCACTCAATCTTAAAGTTTTCTTAAAATTGACTCTACGAACTTCGTCTACACTAATTAATTACAAATTAAAATGACATTAAAAAAAGCTAAAAAAAGACCTTTCAATCAAATAAATGGCAATAATTGCTATAAATAGG
>CAYGPP010000110.1:0-13849 GCA_964351885.1 uncultured Marinoscillum sp. | reverse complement strand
CCATTCAATAATCTGAGGAGCATCTGTAAATGGGCGGCAGATTTAGGTTATAAAGGCGTACAGATTCCTGCCTGGGATGGAAGATTTATTGACATAAAAAAGGCGGCTGGGAGTCAAACTTATGCTGACGAGATCAAAGGTATCGTCAATGAGGCTGGTCTTGAAGTCACAGAATTAGCTACACACTTACAAGGTCAATTGGTGGCAGTTCATCCGGCTTATGATACCATGTTTGATGGCTTTGCTCCAAAAGGAGTAGCAAGTAATCCAAAGGCACGAACGGAATGGGCAATAGATCAACTCAAAAGCGCAGCTACCGCCAGTAGAAATCTAGGGATTGAGGTGATGGCGAGTTTTTCTGGCTCATTACTCTGGCATACAGTATATCCTTGGCCACAGCGTCCATCTGGATTAGTTGAGCTTGGGTTCAAAGAATTGGCGGATAGATGGTTGCCTATTTTGGATCATGCCAAGGACATGGGAGTTGAAATTTGCTATGAGCTGCATCCCGGCGAAGACTTGCACGATGGCATTACCTATGAGCGATTCTGGGAGGCAACAGGCAAGCACAGTTCGGCTAAGATTTTATATGACCCTTCTCACTTTGTACTACAGCAATTGGATTATCTCCAATTCATTGATTTCTATCATGAGAATATTCGCATGTTTCATGTGAAAGATGCAGAATTCAATCCCAATGGTAAGTCGGGAGTTTATGGAGGCTACCAAGGTTGGGCAGATCGACCAGGAAGATTTAGGTCACTTGGTGATGGACAAGTAGACTTTAAAGGAATATTTAGTAAACTCAGCAATTACGGTTATGATGGCTGGGCTGTACTAGAATGGGAATGCGCTATCAAATCAGCGCAGCAAGGAGCCGAAGAAGGCTCTGGATTCATAGCAGATCACATAATTCAAGTCACTGAAAAAGCTTTTGACGATTTTGCAGGATCAGATTCAGATGATGCATTGAATAGAAGTATTTTAGGACTTTAGAAATCAAACAACTTTAAATGAAACGCACCCTTCTCCCACTAGCTGTACTGTTAATATTAGTTGGCTGTAGCCAACCAAAACCCAAAGAACGTCCAAATGATCCTTGGGTATTTCGCTCTGTGTTGGACGAAAGACCTAGGATGGTTACCGCCGCACTTAATGATGAAATGTGGGTGGCTTATGATGCTCGTTTTGGGAGTTTTTACAAGGCGTGGAAAGGTGGCGTGAATTTCGATGGAGCAGTTTACACGACTGTACATGGGCCTCAACCAACGAGCAAAGGTTACGCTTATTACACAGATACTAAAGATGATATTGAGTGGTCAGTGATTCGTGAAGGAAAAACCATCACTCCCAAAATCCAATACAAAGGCCATCGACTGACTCCTGAAAATCAAGTGATTTTTTTAATTGATTTAGTACTACAGGATAAGGTGATCAGAGTGGAGGAGACTCCCGAATACTTAGCTCGTGGATCACAAAACGGACTTACCCGTAGTTTCAAAGTAATCAACGCTGAGGACGATCAAGTAGTGTTGTCTACGAGCATCTCTTCACTCGCGGATGAAAGAGACTTCAAAGCCAGCAGCAGCTTTGAGGTGCTAGACACCAAAACAATCGATTATACTCAGGGAAGTACCACTACAGTCATTGGTGAGCTTAAACTTTCATCTAATGACATCACAAGTCTCAAGATGTTTTTTCATGAAGGATTTCAAGACTTCACGGCTTCCGACGATACACAAACATCTGTAATACACCCGGGCGCTAGTTTGATAAAGGAGAGTGATTGTAACGCTTGCCACAACGAGCAAGTAAAGACAGTAGGTCCTGCATACATTACCGTAGCAAGAAAATATACGGATAGCGATGCTTCCATAAAAAACCTCTCAGGTAAAATTATCAATGGTGGTAGTGGCGTTTGGGGTGAAGCCATGATGACACCACATACGGATTTGTCAGAGGAAGATGCAGCGCAAATGGTCAGCTATATCCTGACGTTAGATGATAATGAAAGTGGTGAGGATGCCAATGCTTGGCACTTGGGTGAAAAAGAGATTCCTTTAAAATTCAAAGCCGATATTCCAAAAATCGATGAGCCGGTATCAGGAGTAGCTGCTTACTATTACCAATACTCCGGAGATAGCCCATTTTTTGAATCATTGAGAAAAGAGCAGCCTACCCAAGCTGCTATTGTTCCCGCTGTTCACGTAAGAGAAGCGTCTGGATTTGGGGAAGTGCAAGAGAGAATTGCAGTGATCTTCAAAGGACAAATCGATATCCCGAAAACGAGTAGCTACAGTTTTAGATTGTATTCAGATGACGGATCTTATCTTTTGATCGATGGTAATGAAGTCATTGACAATGGAGGGTTTCATGGCAATGAGCCAAAGGATGGTGAACTTTATTTAAATGAGGGAAAACACTCTTTTGAGATTGATTACTTCCAAGCTGGTGGCGGTGGCGCTTTGTCTTGGCAATGGTTCAATCGAGAGGTAGGTAATTATGAATTGGTGCCAGCAGAGTTATTGTCTGTGAGTAGTGCCGACTATGTAGAGACTAAAGAATTTATCTCACCAGGAGAATTGGCCAAAATGATTCCTGGTGACCAAAATATGGTTGCTGGTCTTCATCCTGCTTTTGATTTGTTCCAAGCCAGACCAGATGATTTCCAACCTAGAGTAGGAGGCATTGACTTCTTATCAGAAGATGAGATGGTGGTTTGTACTTGGGATTCTTTAGGCCCTGTTTATTTGGTCAGCAACTTTAGAGCGGAGAATCCAGCGGATATCAAGGTCAAGCGAATTGCTTTCGGAATGGCAGAACCACTCGGTATCAAAGTAGTGGATGGAGAAATTTATGTTTTACAGAAACAAGAGCTCACCAAGCTGGTAGATCTTGATGGAGATGGCATCATTGATGAATATCAAACTGTGGCTGACGACTGGAAGGTCTCTGCGAATTTCCATGAGTTTGCTTTTGGATTAGTTTACAAGGAAGGCTATTTCTATGGTGCGTTGGCAACAGCCATTATGCCAGGTGGGGCTTCCGCCAATCCTCAAATTCCAGATAGAGGAAAGATTGTAAAAATTTCTAAAGAAACTGGAGAAGTAGAATTTATTGCTTCTGGTCTGCGTACACCAAATGGCATTGGAATCGGCGTAGATGGAGAAATATTCGTGTGTGACAACCAAGGCGACTGGTTGCCTGCCTCTAAGGTGAATCATGTGCGAGAAGGAGCATGGTATGGTTCGCGCTCGGTTGATTTTGAAGGGACAGAAGGGCTCATTCAGGATGAGCCAATGGTATGGCTTCCACAAGATGAAATTGGTAATTCTCCAAGTACGCCATTGGCATTAGACTTAGGGCCTTACCAAGGACAGATGATCCATTGTGAAGTCACCCACGGAGGTGTGAAGCGCGTGGCAGTAGAGAAGGTGGATGGTATTTATCAAGGAGCTGTTTTTAGATTTTCGCAAGGCATAGAAGCTGGAGTGAACAGAATGGCCTGGGCGCCTGATGGCTCTTTGCTTCTTGGTGGAATAGGTGTCAGCGGTAATTGGGGACAAACCAATAAACTCAATTACGGACTCCAGCGAATGGTGTACAATGAGACCTGTGTTTTCGAAATGCTGAAGGTGAATGCTAAGTCTGATGGATTTGAGATCACCTTCACCGAAGCTATCAAAGAGGGGCAGAACATCACAGCTGAGGATTTTCAAATAGAACAGTTCTACTTCAAGCCAACTCCTGATTATGGTGGACCAAAGTTAGGACTAGAGACTTTGGAGCCAACAAATTTTTATCTGTCTGAGGATAGAAAGAGAGTATTCTTGAAACTCGATGGACTAAAGGAGAAGCACGTGGTGTACATCAGAATCAAACGCCCGTTTGTGAGTGAATTGGATAACGAACTTTGGACAACTGAAACTTGGTACACATTGACCAAGATTCCCAAAGATCTAAAAGGGTTCACCAATAACTATCAAGTAAAACACAATGCTTTGACGGATTCAGAGATTGCAGAGGGATGGAAGTTGTTGTTTGACGGGAAGTCCACTGCTGGCATTCGTAATTTCAAAACAGAGACTTTGGGCCGAAAATGGCAAGCGAAAAATGGAGCACTTCACTTCGTAGGGAAATCCACTGATGAAGGTTGGCAGTCGAAAGAGGGTGGGGATATTATTATCACTGACAAGCCGTACAAAAACTACGAATTGTCCATTGACTGGAAAATATCCGAAGGGGGCAATAGCGGGATCATATATTATGTGGTAGAAGCTGATCAATATGATTATGTATGGAACACCGGAACGGAATATCAGGTATTGGATAACTTGAGACATCCCGATGGTAAAATTAAGAAACACAGAGCAGGTGATTTGTATGATCTCATACAGACCAAATTCGTGACAGTGAACCCACCAATGGAATGGAACAGAACAAAAATCATCATTAAGGATGGACATGTTCAGCATTGGCTGAACGGTTATAAAGTTGTTGAGTTTGATCTCTGGACACCAGAGTGGGATGAATTGGTTGCAGGGAGTAAGTTTGTGGAGATGAAAGATTTCGGTACTGGAAAAGAGGGACATATCGCTCTACAAGATCATGGTGACAAAGTGTGGTTTAGAAATATTAAAATAAGAGAATTGTAGGGTGAGAATACTAACAGGAGTACTAATAGCGGCCATTTTATCATCATGTTCTGATTCCAATCACAAGGAAGCATCATCCATGCTAGCACCTGATGAAAATCGTTTTTCGAAAGAAGTTTTTGTTGATAATTTGTACGAGCCCACCGAGCTAGTAGCTCTTCCAAACGGTAAGCTACTGTTCACACAGCGCCGAGGAGGGATTAAGCAATATGATTTAGCCACTGAAGAAATGGTCGAATACGATCGAATAGCTGTTCATAGCAAATATGAGGATGGCCTTATGGGAATCGCCCTAGATCCAGACTTCAAGATCAACAAATGGCTGTACCTCTATTATGCGCCTCCTGGTGACCGCCCCGTGCACTTTCTCTCCAGATTTAAATACACGACTAAAGGCCTGATAGACGAAGTAGTTGTGTTGGAAGTAGATGTGCAAAGAGACGAGTGCTGCCACACAGGTGGGTCTGTAGAATTTGGACCTGATGGTTTATTGTATCTATCCACTGGTGATGACACCAATCCATTCGCTTCTGATGGTTTTGCGCCATTCGACGGTAGAGATGGACGTTCTTCTTGGGATGCCAGAAGATCGTCTTCCAACACAAATGATCTGAGAGGAAAGATTCTCCGAATCAAGCCGCTTGCAGATGGTTCATATGTGATTCCCGAAGGGAATCTATTCGAAGATGAAGATCCAAGAACACGTCCTGAGATTTACGTAATGGGATGCAGGAATCCATATAGAATTTCCATTGATTCAAAACGAGGCTGGTTGTTTTGGGGGGATGTTGGCCCTGATGCTGGTCAAGACAATCTGGAAAAACGAGGACCAAGAGGACATGATGAATTCAATGTGGCTCTCGCGCCAGGTTATTTCGGATGGCCGCTTTTTGTTGCGGATAACAAACCTTATCGTGCCTATGATTTTGGAACTAAGGAGTTCGGTGATTTCTTCGATCCGAAAATGCCAATCAATACCTCTCAATACAATACGGGGTTGGATACATTGCCACCAGCTAATCCAGCTAAGATATTCTATCCTTATGCCCGGACAGATGAATTCCCTGAAGTGAAATATGGAAGCAGAAATGCTATGGCAGGCCCTGTTTATTATTCAGACGAGTATGAATCTTCCAATAAATACCCTTCTTTTTTTGACGGCAGAGTATTCTTTTATGATTGGATGCGTGGCTTTGTGTATTCGTTGAGTTTGGACGAAAACGGAAACCCCGTGGATTGGTATCCATTTATGGCTAGCACCTCTTTCAATAATCTCATTGACATGACTTTTGGCCCTGATGGCCAACTTTATATCATCGAGTATGGTACGGGTTGGTTTACACAAAATGAAAATGCGGTCTTAGCCCGTCTCAAATACGAAGGAGGGAATCGTGCCCCGATTATCAGAGTAGAGACCGGAGCACTGAAAGGAGCTTCTCCACTGAAAGTAAGCATTGACGCATCTGGTTCGATTGATTTTGATGGCGATGCTATTTCATTCAATTGGGAAATTAATGGCGATAATTTTCAGGATTCAGTATTCAACTATGAATTCACTAAACCCGGAATTTACTATCCCGAATTGGTCTTGAAAGATAATAAAGGAAACAAAACCAAAGAGCAATTTGTGGTGGAAGTGGGTAACGAGCCACCAAGTGTGGAAGTGCAGATAGAAGGAAATAGAAAGTTCTTCTGGAAGGGAAGACAAGTCCGATACAATGTCAGTGTGACTGATTTGGAGAGTGGCTCCTTGGGGAAAGAAATAACTGACGATGAGGTGGAGTTTAGTATCATGCATTTTCAATCTTCAGATCAAGCGGAGGTACTCGGACATCAAATGCCAATCAGTAATGGCAAAACCCTGATGGCAGATTTGGATTGCAAAGGCTGTCACAAAGAAGACCAAACATCTATCGGTCCATCTTATAAAAGAATAGCTGAAAAATATGCCACGCAGAATGGTGCGAATGCTTATCTCGCCAATAAAATCATCAATGGTGGTGGTGGCGTTTGGGGCGAACAAGCGATGAGCGCGCACCCTGATTTACCACTGGAGGATGCCAACGCTATTGTAGACTATATTTTGAGTTTTGCAGAGTCTAAATCAATGCCTCTGAATGGGAATTATACTACCTCCAAATCGGACGGAAATTATCTCTTTTCGGCTTCCTATGAAGATGCTGGCAAGAAACCTCTAAAGCCTATCCGGACGACTAGTAATGTTTGGCTGATGAGTAATCAATTTGATCCTGCGAATTTCGATTATTCGAATGGCCCCAAGCCAACCAATAATGGAAAAGGCCTCACACAGCTTTATGACAAGGGAACGGTTGGCTATTTTGGTATTGATTTGACAGGTATTGGTTCTATTACTTTTAATCTGCTTTCGTATCAAAACACCAAACTCATGCTGAGGGCCGGATCTCCAGATGGGGAGTTGGTTGGAGAAATCGAATTAGGATTTACGGATGGATTTGGTGATGTGAGCGTACCTGTCGATTATGATGGAATGCTTGATCTATATATTCATTTTGATGCCAATGGTGTCAATGCTAATTTGGGCAGGGTTAAGTCAATCACGTTTCAACCAAAAGTAAACAAATGACCAATCGAAGAACATTTATCAAACAATCGGCTGTTGCTTCTGCGGCCGTTGCATTGTTTCCCTCTTGTGTATCTGAGGTAGGAAATTCGACTTCTTCGAAAGTTGGTTTACAGCTTTATACCGTCCGTGATGCAATGGCTGCCGATCCTGCAGGAACGCTTAAGCGAATTGCGGAGATCGGCTACAAGAAAATCGAAGCGGCGAGTTACGCACCCGGCGAAATATATGGTTACAAAGTAGCGGATTTCAAGAGCTTGACAGATGATCTTGGTTTAGAGTTCGTGAGTGGGCATATTCCACTTGAGTATTTCAAAAATGGCTTTGATCAAGTCATTGAGTTTACTCAAATATCTGGTCAACAATATGTGGTGATGCCTTGGCTCAATCAAGATGATCGTAAGGAAATTGATCAGTATAAGTCCTATGCTGAGATACTTAATAAATGTGGAGAGCTCGCAAAAAATGCGGGTGTCACTGTCTGCTATCACAATCATGATTTCGAATTCCAACCACTAGATGGTCAGCTGCCTATCGACATCATCTTAAGAGAGACTGATCCTGAATTGGTGAAAATGGAGCTTGATCTTTATTGGATTTCTAAGATAGGATTGAATCCAGTTGATTTCTTCAAGGAGAACCCTAATCGCTCTGTGCTATGGCATGTAAAAGATATGGATAATACTCCCGAGCAACTTTTTACCGAGGTAGGCAATGGAGTGATTGACTTCAAAAAGATTTTTGAAGCTCAAAAAGTATCAGGAATGAAACATTTTTTTATCGAGCAAGATCAGTCATATAATCCAATGAAAAGTATTGAAGTTTCATTCAAAAATCTAACTCAGAACGTTCTTGCATAAATGAAGTACTTGTTTGCGCTCTTCATGAGTTGCTTTGCCTATTACGCAATATCACAAAACATTGAAGGGAGAATACTTGATGCCAATAATCTTGAGCCACTCATAGGAGCTACTATTTTAGTAGAAGGAACTAGTCAGGGTGCGGTTGCTGATGAGCGTGGTGTATTTCTAATTGACGATCTCCCTGCTGGTAGGTATATGCTGAAGGCAAGTTTTGTGCAGCACTCACCCTATTTGCTACCCAATGTCTGGGTTAAAAATGGTAAGGTGACAAGTGTCGAAATCCTATTGGAACCCTCTTCAGATTTGAATGAGGTTATCGTATCAGCCAGTAGAGCCACCATCTCACCTGGACGAATTGGGATTTCCGAAGAACAGATCAATCGGTATGCCGCCAGCTATAACGACGCGGCTAGAGTGATGCTCAGTAGTCCAGATTTGGCTGTAACCAATGATCAGAACAATCTTGTTTCAGTACGAGGGTTGTCTCCAGCGCTAAATATTTGGAAGCTGGAAGGAGCGGAGATCGTCAATCCAAATCACTTATCCAACGCGGGCACTTTCCTCGACCAACCAACTGCCACTGGTGGAGGAGTCAATATTCTAAGTGCTCAGATGTTGGACAATTCCCAATTTCTTTATGGTGGTTTTTCAAGTGAATATGGCAATTCGTCTGCTGGCATTTTTGATATGAATATCAAGAAAGGTTCAAAGAACCGACAGCATACGGTTCAGGCTTCATTAATAGGTTTCGACTTTGCTACCGAAGGTGCATTTGATAAAGGAGGGAGAACGACCTATGCTGCCAATTATCGCTATTCTTTCACTGGATTACTCGCTCAGTTTGGAGTTGATTTTGGAGGAGAGGAGATTGGCTTTCAGGATTTGTCGCTAAGTATTACTTCGCAGATAGGAGAGAAATCTGAGTTGAAGGTATTTGCTATCGGAGGATTGAGTTTCAATGAATTTGACAAGCCGGAGGTGATCGAACGAGAAAAAGATAGAAGCGACATAGATTATGATTCCAAGATGGGGGCCGTTGGTGCTTCGTTTAGAACAGGGTTAAAGAATGGAACTTTTACTGCGAGTGTTGTTTATTCTAAAGTAGAAAACGAGCGTATTTCAAACCCAGTTGATTCTGCAAAAAATGCGCGATCGATTGCTGATACATCGACACCAACCTATTTTAATAATCAGCATGATATATTAAGTGTAAGTTCGGAGTGGAAATCAAAACTTATCGAAGAGGTCACAAGTAGGGTAGGATTGATGACTAATTTTTATGCTTATGAGCTTTCACAACACACCGATTATATAGGCGGGTTTCAATTAACAAACACTTCGGGAAGGAGTGGACAGATTTTGTTTAGACCATATTGGGATTTGGATATTTCTCTAGCAAATAGGCTTTTGTGGTCTCTGGGAGTATCAATGAGTATTACAGAAGGAGCCTTAGAATATGATCCAAGAAGTGCTTTGACTTACTCATTCAGTGAAGGGCAATTGCTCACGGCTTCAGTCGGGATTTACAATCAATTGCAGCGACCTTATAATTACTTTCATGGTGACCTGACCAATGAAAATGAATTTTCCAGTCGGCTTAGGTTTCAGAAATCTAGTAGATACATTCTAAATTATTCTGGGGGTTTTGGTGACTTTGAAGTTACCTCAGAGTTGTTTTATTACCTGTTTCCGGAGATTCCTAATATTGCGATAGGCGCACTTAAATCAACTTCATACGGTATGTCGATTTCCTTGGAACGTGCCTTATATAATGGATTCTATTTCCAAACGGGAGGGAGTTTGTTTGAAGCTGAAATAGGTGGTGTTGAAAGTCCATACAACACCGGTTACAGCGCAAGAGTAACTACTGGAAAGGAATGGAGTAGGACAAAGAATGGAAAAGATAAAAGTTTTGGTGTCAATGTGAGAGGACTAATGCAGGGAGGCCGAGTGCTGACTTTGGATGAAAATCTTCTCACTAGTATTTTTCAACGCTACGAGACTGATCCATATTTGAGACTGGATCTTCGCTTCATTTGGACAAAACATCACAGCGATTGGACATCATCCATTGCCTTAGATCTCCAAAATGTCCTCAACAGAGAAAACGAAGCATATCGCTATTTTGATAGTGTCACCCAACATGTCGAAACCCAGAATCAACTCGGCTTGATCCCTATTCTGACTTATCGAGCTGAGTGGTGATAAATAGATTTTATTGTCACTGCAACTTGGTGGAGTACAGCGCAATTGACACCACTTCTACCTTGATCGGTGACTCACCGACCTTTTGGGATGGCAGGGCGTCATTGCGAACGAAGTGAAGCAATCTGTTATTAATCATGCACCTTATTAAGCGCGAAAGATAGCTTCGTAAACGCGCTATCATGGCTAGAAGAATTTTCAATTAAAAGCCATCTAATAACTGGGTTAATAGTACGTGACATTCATTAAATTTTGTTAAGCCAAAACTATGTTCGCTTGTGAATTTTTTATTCTGAACTCAAAACCTAATCTCACCCACTCATTGAATGATAATACCATTCACGGCATACCTAAATGATCTATCACGATTACTTCTTACATTTAATAAAAAAACAACGCTCTCATGAAAAAACTATTCTCAGTCATGTTGACTGTCACCCTGATCGCATTTGGCTGTTCCCCACAGAAGGAAGCACCAAAGGAGGAAGAAGGAATTTTCCCCTACCCAATTCAGCAGACCAAGTTGGATAATGGTCTCAATGTAGTAACCGTTCCATATAACAGCCCAGGTCTGGCATCATTCTTCATTGTGGTGAATGTTGGTAGTCGAGACGAAGTGGAAGTAGGTAAATCAGGGTTTGCACATTTTTTCGAGCACGTGATGTTTAGAGGTACAGACCAGTATTCTAAGTCGGAATATAGTGCTGCCCTCAAGGCAATCGGTGCTGCGGCCAATGCCAACACGTGGTGGGATCGTACTGTTTATCATATGACGGGCAATGCCACCATGCTTGAAAAGATGTTCGAGTTGGAGGCTGATCGGTTTCAGAATTTGAATTATTCCGAGGAGGATTTTAAAGTTGAAGCCGGAGCTGTCAAAGGTGAATACACTAAAAATAACGCAAGTCCATATTCAAGACTCAATGTCAAAACTTATAAAACGGCTTTCGATGTACATACTTACTCACACACTACCATGGGATTTTGGGAAGATGTAGTGGATATGCCTAACCAATATGAGTATTCTTTGGAGTTTTTTGATCGCTACTATCGTCCAGAGTATTGTACGGTGATGGTCGTAGGGGATGTGACTCAAGATCAAGTCAATGATTTGGCACGTAAGTATTTTGGAGAATGGGAGCGAGGCACATTTACGCAGGAGATTACCCAAGAACCTGAGCAGACCGCTACGCGATTTGCCCATATTCAGGAGGCAAATTTTCCTCCAGTATTGACTTTGAATTACAAGGGACCAGCATTTTCAGTCACAAATAAAGATATGGCCGTGCTTGATGTGATTGGTAGTTTGGCTTTCTCTCAGAAATCAGACATTTACAAGAAGCTCGTAGTAGAAGAGCAGAAAGTAAGACAGCTTAGTGGAGGAGGTATGAATACCAAAGACCCTGGGTTATGGTCAGTTAATACTGTTTTGGTCAACAAGCAAGATATGACTTACGTCAAAGCTGAAATCGATCAGGTCCTTGAATCTTTAAAAACCGAGCCAGTCGATGCTGAATTACTGAATCAAACGAAGAGCAATATCAAGTACAGCTTTGCGATGAGCCTCGATAACCCTGATCAGATTGCCAATTCACTCGCCTGGTATATCTGGCTCACCAACAATCCAGCGGATGTGAATAAAGGATATGCTAATTATGATGCGGTTACCGCTGAAGACATCATGCGTGTAGCCAAGAAGTATTTCGTCGATGTGCACCTCACAGTTGCGACCATCTCCCCCGATGAAGAACTGACAGTATCAGAAGAATTGAATCTCAAACTATAATTTAATAGACATGAAAAAATTAACCTATATACTTTTAGTGTTGTTGAGTTATTCAGTTTTAGCTCAAGAGGTAGTGGAATTGCCAATGGCGTCTACTAAGATCGTAGTGAAAATAGCCTTTAAGAATGGTTCTATATGTGATCCGGAGGGTAAGGAGGGATTGACCAATCTCACAGCGTCATTGCTTACGCAAACCGGTAGTGATCTATACACCAAGTCAGAAATAGATGATCTTTTGTATCCGATGGCCGCTAATTACGGCTCTTTCACCGACAAAGAGATGACCACTTTTACTTTTGAAGTACACAAGGATTTTTTGGATGAGTTTTATGGAATTTTCAGAAGTCTCTTAATGAACCCCTCATTTGCAGAGAAGGATTTTAGTCGGGTCAAATCCAATATGGAGAATTACGTAAAAGAGGTGATCAAGGCGAGCTCTGACGAGGAACTAAGTAAAATGGCCTTAGAGGAGAAACTTTTTGCAGGCACAGGCTATGAGCATATGAAATCTGGCACGGTACAAGGACTAGCGAATATTACGAGAGAAGATTTGGTGGCTCATTATCAAGCATTCTTCACACGCAACAATGTTCGGCTTGGGATAGCGGGTGATTACCCAAAGGCGTTTCTAACCAAGCTCAAAGCAGATCTTGGTCAACTTTCCGAAAGCCAACCAACTATTCCCGAATTGGGAAAAGTGGCTATGCCTAATGGAATTAGCGTGCAGTTAGTCACCAAACCCAACAATCTGGGAACGGCCGTTTTCACTGGATATCCAATTGATATCAATCGAGGTTCTGAGGATTGGGCGGCTATGATGGTTGTCAATTCTTACTTAGGAGAACATAGGAAGTCGTACTCCAAGCTGTATAATCTAATTCGCGAACAGCGCTCAATGAACTACGGAGATTACACTTATATTGAGTGGTATCAGTCAGGAGGGAGTTATCAGTTGCCGTTGACGGGATTTCCAAGGAGTCAGAATTATTTTGCGATTTGGTTGCGCCCTGTGCAGACCGCTTACAGTCTGAAAAGTCAATATCCTGAGCTTGGAGATATCAAAATTGGTCATGCCCATTTTGCACTGCGTATGGCATTGCAAGAAATTGATCGAGTCAAAGCGAATGGTTTGACACGGGATGAATTTGATCTAACGAGGCAGTTTTTGAGGAGTTATATGAAGTTGTACATCCAAACTCCCGGCAAGCAATTGGGCTTTTTGATGGACTCCAAGTTTTACGGACTGGATGATTACATTGCTGAGATGGATGCGAAGCTTGCGAGCTTGACATTAGAAGATGTTAATGCCGCTGCTGCGAAATATCTCCAAACGAAGAACATGCATGTGACCATGATTACAGATGAGGCCGAAGCAGAGGCGGTGAAAGCAAGCATGCTGCAGAATAAGAGGTCTCCAATGAGCTACTCTAACATCATCAAAGAAAGCCTACCGCCAGAGGTCTTTGAAGCTGATAAGTCTGTGGAGGTGTACCCTATGAATGTAAAAGAAGTAATGATCCAAACGCCAGAAGCATTGTTTGAGGATTAGAAACTGATTGATGAAAACAAAAAAGCCAAATTCGAATGTTCGAATTTGGCTTTTTCTTTTCAAGGGCACTCACCTGAAGGAGATTCCCAAATCTCTACTTCTTTCAGTCGTTTCGTCGGGGAATGACGGTTAAAATACTTTGCATGTTAATCCAGGGCGTCATTGCGTATGAAGTGAATCAATCCTCAT
>CAYGPP010000109.1:0-13854 GCA_964351885.1 uncultured Marinoscillum sp. | reverse complement strand
CCTTAATTCGCTCGGCTACAATGGATAGCATTTTATCCTCAATCAACGTAGGCTGATAATTCAAAAACTCCTCTATCTGATCAAAACTACTTGCGGAAGTAGCAATCTGTTCGGCGTACTTAGTAAAGGAAAAAAACTCGTCCACATTCGCTTGGATGAAGTCCCCAATCTCCTCAATGAACAAGGTACAGTAATGCTTCGCCCTATCAATCTCACCTGCCTCTCCTGGCTCCCAATTGATAGCCATATTGACCTTCATCAGCCTATGCCCCACTGGCAAAAAACCTACCTCCAAAATCTTGCGAGCGGTATCAATATCCTGCTTCTGAAGAAATCCAATGACCGCATCAACTTTTGAAATGTATTGATTCTTTCTTTTACGAATCTCTGGGAAATTAAAATTTCTCAATTCATTGGCCTCCTTGAAAATAGCCTTTAAAAAGTCTCCAGTAAATACTGAAGTGAACAACTCTATACTCAAATCGCATTGCACTGCGCTCACTCCTTTCTCCTCAAGAAACCCATTGATATACGCAGTAGCCGGATAAGCCGTATTCAGCTGTGTAAAGGGCGGGGTGACTAACAGGAGTTTGGCTTGCATGATGCGAAGATAAGGTGCTGGATAAAGAAATCGATCTTTAAGTATTAAGGTCAAAAGAGCTTAACCAGCAATTAAAAGAAGCATCACTAGTGACTCGCTATTTGAATGGATCCAAAATACTGATCTTCCCTACGGACTTCAACTCCTCACTAGTCTGGATCAAAATCAGATAAATTCCTTTGCCTTGATCTTGAATTGAATAGGCCCTACCTAATTGATACTGATAACTGCGGACATATCTTCCAGACATATCAACCAGATGGACTTTCTCAGCATTGACTGCTCCAAAATCAATGAAAAAGTGATCACTCGTTGGATTAGGATACAAAGCATAGTTTCTAATGCTTTTAGATTCATTAGTAGTGGTAGTGAGTACTGTGGTGTCTTCAGGAGATGGCGTGATCACTATATCAAAAGATGTTGCGTTTAAAGTGATAGAGCCATCAGTAACAGTAAAAGCAAATTCATCAAAAACTGTTTCACTATCATCATGCTGATATAAGACCTTTTCAAGATCAACATCCTCTTGGGTAAAAGTATCTCCCAATGATAGGTTGATTCCACTGAGCCTGACTGATCCATTTGCGGTGACTGCTGTAATTTCATAGACGATCTCGGTCGCAGTATTATCTCGGTCGATAGTTTTCAAATATCCAGAAGTAATCGTCTTTGAAGTGCCTTGCTCAAGAGTCAGTGTAGTGTTTTCCACCAAGTCAGGGGCATCTAAATTCTCCCAAATATTAAGAGACGTATCGAGAGGGGTACTTGTCGCCCAACGTAAATCGCCCAGAGCTTCACCATCGCTTGCTTTTGCGTAAAGAGGCGATGTTTCAAGTAGCGTGAAATTTCCGTTAGCTTCATCTTCATAATGGGGATCTACCTTCGCTATATATTCCAAATTGGTAAAATCCTTATCGAAAATATTAATGGATCCTACTTCATAAAAGTTGTTGTAATTCAAATAGTGCCCATAAAACAACATAGCCCGAGACTTAGTAGTAAATGAAAATATACTGTTGCGAACATCAGCATCCAAAACCAACCTAAAACGAACTATTTCATTCCTATCAATTCCGCAATTATTAAAAGTACAATGATCAATACGGGCAACTACATTGCTTCCCTGTACATATATACCTTCAGTCGCAGTATTATACATGGTAGAGTTACTCATCTCGAAGTAATTCACAGAGTTTTCTGAATCCTTAATCCGAATACCTTCCCGCCCACTATTGTAAAGCACACAGTTTCGGAAAATAACTGAGTCTGCATAAGTATCGCTATAAGCTCGGAAGAAATTACCATCACCACCAATGACTACATCGTGTAAAATACAATCCTCTACTATCAGTTCATAAGTACCTTCAATGCTTTCGTCTGTTCTTAAAATGTATTTTACTGGTGTTTCCGATCCTGCTATACCGTCCAGGTCCAAGCCTAAAAGTCTCAGGTTCCCGCCAGTAACGATTTGGAAAATATGTCGAGTCGAAATATCGGGGTTAATCATCATGAGTACGGGTTTAGTTTCGAGTCCTACTGCAGCCCGAATGGTAATGGATTTGTCAATGTCTATCAAACTATCGAGTAGGTACTCACCACTTTTTGTGAGTTCCAAAATATCTCCTTCCTTAGCGGTCAATAAAGCATTATAAATACCATTTCGCTGAAGTCCAACGGGGATTACAGCACCAATTTTCACTGGAGTATTTACTGCCCATCTCGGATCGCCAAGTGCATAATAATTCTGGGATATATGGTACAAAGCAGACATTTCCAAAAGTGAAAAATCCCCGTTAGGCGCATCAGCATATTCAGGGTCTACATCAAACAATACATTTTCACCCATCGTAAAAAGTGATTCGTCATTTACAACTACATCTCCAACATTGAAAAAATTGCAATAATCAATCGTTGAAGCGCCAAAAATTTCCATGGTGGTCTGAGATTCCGAACTATTAGAAAAAATGCTATTCCGGATATCTGCGTTCAAGATATTCTCTGGTCGAATTGATAGAGTACCGCTGGTTCCAAGTTGGTTAAAAGTACAATAGTCAATACGCAATATCACCTCATCACCTTGTACATAGATTCCTTCAGCTACGGTATTGTACATGGTTGAATTACTCATCTCGAAGTAATTGACCGTATTGTCCGCATCTTTTATGCGAATACCCTCTTTACCGCTGTTATAAAGTACGCTGTTAGTGAAAATTATATTTTCCGCTTTGGTATCGTTATAAGCCCTGAAAAAATTACCATCAGATCCAGAGACCACATCATGCAGAATACAATCATCCACTTTAAGGGAGTAAGTTCCCGTGACACTTTCTGCTGTCTTGATGAGATATTTTGAGGGTGTTGCGCCACCAGCTCCACCATCGAGATCCAGTCCCTGTAGCGTTAAGTCTCCTCCTGTCTCAATCTCGATCAAAAATCGTGTGGATACGTTTGGGTTAACATTCTTCAATATCGGCTTGCTTCCGAGTCCAGATGCAGCGCGGATAGTTATCTCCTTGTTCACAAACAAGAGGCTATCCAAAAGATATTCACCAGTCTCATTCAATTCGATGATATCACCACTTCGTGCGCTCTGAAGAGAGTCATAAAGCGCATTGTCTGCAGAACCTACCCTGAGTACAACCGGAACGAAAGGTCGATTGTCAGGCCAGTTTGGATCACCAATAGTTCCTCCGTCCTCAGCGTAAGTCAGCATCGGTGATGTTTCTAGTAATGAAAAATCATTATACTCAACACTAAAATACTGGGGATCTACATCGTAAAGGATATTCTCACCCAGAATAAAAGTCTGCGAATCATGAATTCTAATATCTCCCACCTCATAAAAAGCACAATAGTCAATTTTTGACGGACCATACATAAGCATGGCACGAGTGCGGGGAGCGGGAACATTAGAGAAAATGGAATTGGTAATTTCAGCATCTAAAACAAACCGGGGGCGGATAATATCGGCCGTGCCCCATCCAACATTATTAAAGGTACAGTGATCCACCCTGAAGTGTTTAACCTCATCTCCTTGCAAGTAGATCCCCTCATTCCATACATTGAACATGCTGGAATTGCTAAATTCAAAGTAATCGACGTAGTTATTATCACCTTCGTTTACGCGAATTCCGATTTTTCCGATATTGTAAAGCACAGAATTGGTGAACTTTATAGTATCGGCATACGAACCCAGATAGGCTCTGAACGCACTTCCCTTTTCATCCTGATCAACATCATGTAAATAGCAGTTGTCCACGTAAAGGCTGTAGCCTTCCCTGTTATATTGGACCGTTTGGATTAGGTTTTCTGCTGGGTAGGGGGAACCTGCCATGCCGTCTAAATCCAGCCCCTCCAGCGTCAGGTGTCCGAGTGTGTCTATCTGAAAAATATATCGAGCCGAAGTATAGGGATAATAATTACGAAGAATCGGACGTGTTATCAGCGATTCCTCAGCTCGTATAGTTAGTTTTTTATCGATGTTAATAAGGCTATCAATCCGGTATTCACCAGTCTCGGTTAGCTCAAGAATATCTCCTTCGCTGGCTACTAAAACAGCGTCATAAAGTGCATTTGGAGAGCCATCTACAGGGTGAACTGTTTGGCCAAAGACGGTGGGAATAAGCAGGAGAAAAGACACAATTGCTACTAAAAAATACTTCATTTGATTCTTTTCTAAATAATGAAAAATAAAGTCAGTTCAATAATTGGTCGACCAATCATTGGTAGCTTAATTTAATCAATATTTGTCTTATTCCAAAGCTTTAGAATGCTACCAATTAGCTGTTCTTATTGGTATAGGAAGTACATGATCAATCATAGTAATGACGTAAGAATCATTTATCTTGAGTAAAAGACTCTCTTCCAATCAAAAAAAAGCACTCCTTGTGATAAAAGTCATACTTTAACATCCTTTCTAATCGTACTTTTACGATAAACGATATGAAAAGAAGCTTAGAGCATATTGAACACTCAGAGGGTACGGAATCATTGGCAAGATTTGCGAAAGCTCTAGGACATCCAACTCGGATGGCCATCATTAAACATTTGCAAAGCCAATCATGCTGTTTTACAGGAGATCTGGTTGATGTTTTCCCATTGGCTCAGTCCACAGTTTCCCAGCATCTCAAAGAGTTAAAAAAGGCTGGTCTTATTAAGGGAGAACTAAAGCCGCCCAAAATAAAATATTGTATCAATCAAGAAAATTGGAATAAAGCGAAGGCACTTTTTCAGCAATTATTTGAATGATCTTTTTCATCTAATAATCATCTTTTGACCATAAATAATATCATGACAAAATCAATTAAAATTCTAGGTACAGGATGTGCAAAGTGTCAATCAATGACAGGAATAGTTGAGGATGTGGTTTCTGAAAACAACATTGATGCTACTATAGAAAAAGTGGAGGACATAATGGAAATTATGAAATTCAATGTGATGTCTACCCCAGCACTAGTCGTGGATGGCACAATTACCATAAAGGGTAGGGTTCCCACAAAAGTTGAGGTGCTGTCCCTTTTGAATTGACTTTTCTTCGATGAATCATGAAATAAGCGAGAGAAAGCTAAATCTATATTCGCCAAAAAAAGAGTGTGAAAAAATTTGGAACGCGCGATTATGTAATGAAATGATCGTGTGTTATTTCAAGTCTAAAAATACTATTAATAATGTTTGATTGGATTCAAAAAGGTGCTAATTGGCTCATTTATGATGTCTTCAATTTGAGTGAGGGACAACACCTAGCAGAGGCTCTCAACTTCTTTATCTACGATACTACTAAGATTTTCATCCTGCTTGTTTTCGTGATCTTTTTTATGGGTATTGTCAATAGTTACTTTCCAATAGACAAGGTTAAAAACTACCTCTCAAGAAATAAATTATACGGCTTAGAATACTTAATGGCTAGTCTATTCGGAGTGGTTACGCCTTTTTGCTCTTGTTCATCTGTGCCACTGTTTATTGGTTTTGTAAGAGGCGGTATCCCTCTGGGAGTCACTTTTGCTTTTCTCATAACTTCGCCATTAGTCAATGAAGTGGCAATAGGTCTTTTTGTTGGCCTGTTCGGTATCAAAACCACTATAATCTATGTGGCTTCTGGTGTTCTACTGGGCACTGTTTCGGGCGTAATTCTTCAGAAATTGAAACTCGATACTCATTTAACGCCTTGGGTGAAAGATCTTCTAGCAAATGCTCAAAAGGATCAAAACACCTTTATCGCTGAAAAACAGCCCATGAAACACCGGGTGTCTATTATCTGGACTGAAGTGATGAAAATACTCAAAGGAATTGCTCCCTATGTTATCTTAGGTATTGCAATTGGTGGTCTTATGCATGGGTATATTCCGGAAGGATTCTTTGAGCAATATATGGACAAGAATAATCTGTTTGCCGTTCCAATTGTGACCATTTTAGCGGTACCAATGTATTCAAACGCTTCAGGAATCCTTCCAGTAGTTCAAGTATTGGTTTCAAAGGGCGTCCCTTTAGGGACCGCAATCGCCTTTATGATGGGGGTTGTCGGTTTGTCACTACCAGAAGCAATGCTTTTGAAAAAGGTAATGACTCTAAAATTGATTGCAATCTTTTTCAGTGTGGTTACACTCTGTATCATTATTTCAGGATACCTCTTCAACCTATTACTATGAATTCTGAAATGAACACTGATCTAAAATTGGTTTAACGGCGTATGCCTATTAAAAACAACCACTCCAATAATACCGACTGATATGTCTCTGTTATTTTCCTGATCTATCTTATATGCATACGTGACTGAGTCGTTTAGTTTTGCAAAGAAATTAATAACCTCAAACGAAATAAGTCTTTCAACCCAAGCCTTATTGATTTTAACAACCATCGCTACATCAAACATGAATAACGCTATTTACATCAATCCAACAGAAGCTTATTGTGGCAAATCCATCATCACTCTAGGCTTTATGGAACATTTGCTTCGATCCACTCAAAAAGTTGGAATATTCAGACCAATCATCAAAAGCAAGCCAGGTCATGTACGCGATCAGGATATAGACCTGTTCATGACTCATTTCAAAATCTCAGCGAATTATGACGACTTATATGGGTACACCACAGATCAACTACAGGATCTGGAGGCTCGAGGCAAGCACGATGAGATTATAGATGGCATCATCGAAAAATATAAGGCACTGGAAGAGAAGTTTGATTTCATCGTGATCGAAGGATCTGACTATGAAGGAAAAAGCTCTGTATTCGAGTATAGTCTTAATCAGGAAATTGTCAAAAATCTGGGAAGCCCAGTAATAGTGGTAGGTAAAGCAGATGAAGAAACTAGCATCGAAGAGTTGGCATACGTTATTTACCAGAACGTGGATAGTTTTATATCCTCGGGATGTCAGGTAGTCAAAGTTATCGTGAACCTGGTGCCTGATTCCGTAAGGGTTCCTTTAGAGAAAGAACTCAAGGCTCACTTACCAAAGGATCTGATGAATGTGGATTTCCTACCTCCGGATCATGTCTTGAGTAGTCCAAGCATAGCCGAAATAGTAGATGCCTTAGGTGCAAAAGTATTGTATGGCGAAGATCAACTCGGACGGCTTGCCTACTACTACACCATCGCGGCAATGCAACCTCATAATTACCTCAAACGAATAAAGGAAAACTCACTGGTAATCACTCCTGGTGATCGAGGAGATATTGTGATGACCACTTTACAAGCGCATCAGTCATCTAATTACCCAGCACTAAGTGGTATCGTTTTATCCGCTGGTTACGAATTGGAAGATGCCTACCATAAGCTATTGGAAGGCCTCACTGATATCGTCCCAATTATAGCTGTAGACAGTAATACCTTTGATACAGCGCATGACGTGTCGAATGTACGTTCATACATTAAGCCCACCAATCATCGCAAAATCTCTTTGGCACTGCAGCATTTTGAGAAAAACATTGCTATTAATGAGCTGATGGAGAAGATGAAAGTATTGACGCCAAGCAGCGTATTGACGCCTAAAATGTTTGAGTACAGATTATTCAAAAAAGCCAAGTCTGACCGAAAGCGAATTGTCTTGCCAGAAGGTGAAGATGAGCGCATTCTGAAAGCAGCGGAGATCTTATTATCACGAGATCTTGTTGATTTGATCATCCTTGGAAATGAAGACCAAATCCATAAAGATATTACTCGGTTAGGCTTGATCATGGATATGAATAGCGTCGAGATCATCGATCCATTAAAACATCCTAAATTCTCAGACTATGTAGTTACCCTCTATGAAGCGCGTAAACACAAAGGCGTAAATACAGATATGGCGAAAGACTTATTAAGAGACTCGACGTATTTTGGAACCATGATGGTACACATGGGGGATGCAGATGGTATGGTCTCAGGAGCTGTCAATACTACATCGCACACAATTCGTCCAGCGTTACAATTGATTAAGACTAAACCTGGATATTCTGTGGTGTCTTCTGTGTTTTTCATGTGTTTGGAAGACAGGGTATTGGTATATGGTGATTGTGCGGTAAATCCTAACCCAAACGCAGAACAGCTTGCTGAAATTGCGCTCGCATCAGCTGAAACAACCACTGCATTTGGTCTAGAACCGAAAGTAGCCATGCTCTCCTATTCATCAGGATCATCAGGAAAAGGAGAAGAGGTAGAGAAAGTAAGAGCAGCCACTGAAATAGCTAAGGCCAAGAATCCAACGCTAAAAATCGAAGGCCCTATCCAATATGATGCGGCCGTAGATATGGGCGTTGGTCAAAAGAAAATGCCTGGATCTGAAGTGGCTGGACAGGCAAGTGTATTGATTTTCCCTGATTTGAATACTGGTAATAACACTTATAAAGCTGTTCAGCGAGAAACAGGTGCCATAGCCATTGGTCCAGTTCTTCAGGGATTAAACAAACCTGTGAATGACTTAAGTAGAGGCTGTACAGTTACTGATATTGTAAACACAGTTGTGATTACTGCCATTCAAGCCCAAAACGAGAGTTAATTTTCAAATCAAAAACGTTTATGAAAATTCTAGTCATTAACACAGGAAGTTCCTCTATCAAATATGTTCTTTTTGAAATGGAGGGACAACAAGTACTTACCAAAGGAGCGGTCGAACGTCTGGGTGATCCTTCTTCTTCCATAGCCTATACAGTATTTCAGGGTGGTGAGGAACACAAGATCAAAGAGGAGGTGGCTATCATGGATCATGTCTCTGGTCTAGAAAAAATTGTGGCTGTACTCACCGATCCAAAATTCCAAATCATCAAAGACACCAGCGAGGTGGTTGCTGTTGGTCATAGAGTAGTGCATGGTGGTGAGCATTATAGCCAACCTATGCTGATCACAGAAGATGTGAAAGCTAAAGTTCGAGAGCTAATCCCTCTTGCCCCCCTTCACAATCCACCGAACCTTCAGGGTATTGAAGTGGCTGAAAAATTCTTCCCGAAAGCAGCTCAAGTTGCAGTCTTTGACACTGCCTTTCATCAGACAATGCCACCTAAGTCTTACCGATATCCTCTTCCTAATAAGTATTACGAACAGGATAAAATACGGGCATATGGTATGCATGGAACTTCTCATGCTTACGTCTCGAAGCAAGCTCTCCAACTCATTCAAAAGCCTGCCGAACAATCTTCTATCATCACGATTCATCTGGGAAATGGATGCAGCATGGCTGCAGTACAAGGAGGGAAATGCTTGGACACCAGTATGGGACTGAGCCCATTGGCGGGACTTATGATGGGCACACGGACTGGTGATATTGATCCTTCCATTCCATTCTACCTAGGTACTAAGCTGGGGATGTCTTTTGAGGAAATAGACAAAATGCTGAACAAAGAAAGTGGTCTGAAAGGAATAACTGGTAGCAACGACATGAGAGATGTCATGTCCAAAAGGGCGTCTGGTGATGCTAACGCCATATTGGCTATAGATATGTATGCACAACGCATCATCAAATACATTGGTGCTTATGCTGCCGAAATGGGTGCTTTGGATGCTATAGTATTCACTGCCGGAATAGGCGAAAACAGCCCTGAGCTTAGAAGTCTGATCTGTGAAAAGCTCGGTGTATTAGGCATTGAACTAGACGAAAGCAAAAACAGTCTTCGAGTAAATGGAAATCATTCCATCCAATCAAACAGTAGCAAAGTAGAAGTCTGGGTGATCCCAACCAATGAAGAATTACAAATTGCTTTGCAGAGTGAAAAGGTAATAACGCGATAGCCCGAGATCAACAATAAAAATCTCACTACAGCAAATCTTCGGGAGAATTGGCATTGTGAAGTTTATCGGGATCATTTGGCACAATACTTAATATCTTCACTTTCTTCAGGAGTCGCTGAAGGCTATAGTGCCTACTTTTGATCAATTGGTTGATCTCAGGAAAGCAAAAAGGACGATAGATGGTAACAGTGGTTTCTAAAAATGGAGAGTCAGGTTTCTGAAATGTAATGACAGATTCCTCTTTCGGTTGAGTAACTAATAATTGACGTAAAGTCTCTCCATCCAACCTAATCAGATCACACGCGATGACTAACCAACTACATGTGCTATCCTCTTGAATAGCAGAATAAAGTCCTCCCATTGGCCCAAGTCCTTCTTGCTGATCTAGGATGATCGGATAGCTGCTATCTATCCTGACGGATTGTTCCTTAGAGCAGGAAATATAGGTCTCCAATCCCAACCTTTTGGTCATTTCATAGAGATACTGATATTGTGGTTTCCCATGAGGAGAAAGAAGATACTTATCCTCTCCCATTCTATGACTGGTGCCTCCTATCAATATGAGTGCTTTGGTATTATTCATGGTTTCTTTCTCTGGTTTGACAAACTGATAATTTAGATAAAACAAGTTACGAAAAGCCTTACCCCATTTTAGCGGCTAAAGATCGATTCGGGAAACACCTATCCGCAGAAAGTGCGCTCTCAGAAGGATTCGAACCTTTGTTTTCACCTTCAGCGGTGTTGTCGAAAGCTAATTTTGAAGATGTCATTCGGGTTAAAGGCACTGAGGACCAACCAACTATTTTCTTCTCATCCGAGAGACTAGAGGAAATGGCTATCAACGCTCTAGATGGACGCGCGCTGTTCAATAATAAACCTCATATCAACAAGTTGAAGTTGAATATGTAAAGGAAATGTTCTTGTGAGACTAATTCTCTAAACAGGGAAATAGTTTTAAACACATCTGAATTAGATTTAGTAAGAGGGCTTACTTTTTAATTGATCTTATTGTATGGCCATATTCAGATATAATCATCACAAAATAAAAACCAGATGCTAATTCTGCTATATATAAGGGTTCATTGGTAAATCCACTTAGCTTACCATGCTCCATACGAACAACTTGATAGTTCGCTCCCATGCGAACCATTCGTAAATAGTCATCTGAGGTATAAAAAAGCTCTCCTGCCGCATCATTGGTATTATTTACAAATCCGCGAGGAATTACATGCCTTTCATTTCATGTGCAATGTTTTACTTGTGCTACACTCACTGTTACGAGACATAACACGAAGATTGTTAGTTTCCACTTTATCATTTTTTTCTCCGATTCTTATTTAACATCGATACTCAGAATTAGCCACACTTGGTTTGAGTTTACTCTATTTCTAAAGTCACAATTGTTTGATTTTTACATTTTTGAAGGATACCCTATCTCCATGGTCTTGAAGTAGGATTTGGCCTTTTTCTAAGCCTCCAAAATTTGCCCACTTAGCATATTTACTCTCGGACACAAGTTTCAAATACTCAGGACTCAGGCGCTCATACTCGAGGACTTTCATTCCATTGAGCCAATGCTCGATGTGTCCATCTTTCGATATAATGTAAGCCGAATTCCACTCGTCAATAGGGTTGATGGGCTTATTGACATCCGCTTGAATTAAATCGTAGAGAGAGGCAACTGTACGACTACCCTCATGGTTTCCCAATTTAGCATCGGGGTGTTTTGCATCATCCAGAATCTGATATTCTAAACCAATAGACGAGCCCGGCCCTTTATTCAATTCGGTATCTACATAGTATTTGATACCACTATTCGCACCTTCTGTCAATTTAAAATCAACTTTCAATTCAAAGTCGCCAAACTGTTGAACGGTCACGATATCTCCACCCGCAGTACTTTCCTCTCCGCCTGTAGATAGTACGGTTAGTTCACCATTTTCTATGATCCAACCTTTATCAGGAAACGCATCCAATTTGGCCCCTTTCCATCCCTGGGTATCCATTCCATTCCAAAGCAATTCCCATCCATTTTTCTTCTCGTCTATCGTAAGTCGATTCTTGGTAAGTATTGGCTCCAAAGCAATAGGTCGGGCATAGTTCCTCACATCCTTAGATAGAATCTTAATATCCCTCCATTGCACGGTCATGCCTTCAGCCATCTTACCATAGATACCATGTACTTGCAAACCGATAAATCCTGAAGCGGTCTTATCGTCAATCAAAAAGGATGCTGGTACTCCGTTGACCCATGTTTTGATAGTATCAGCGATAGCTTCAATGCGGTAATGATTCCACTCATTTTGCTTAAAGGCTTTCTGTGCATTTGGATTATCTTCCAATGTCACCAACCACTTCCGACTGCCTTCATCGTAAATCCCGCCGCTCCAAGCACGTTCAGATGGGTCTATCTCGATTTGATAGCCATGAACTCTTCCGTTCTGGTAATGGTCAAAACTGTTACTTCTAAACTGAACACCTGAATTCATCTTAGGGTCAACCAAAAATTCAAATTCAAGAATGAAATCATCGTAATGCTTATCCGTAGTAAGGAAAGTATTTGGCGTATTGGGTGTCGCAGTACCTGTGACTACTCCATTTTTGATGGTATAAGGTGCTTCTCCTCCTTTGACCGACCAACCTTCCAAAGTATTGCCAGATAGTTGTAGTTCCCAAGGGACTACCTCTTGGGCGACCGAGCAGCTGGAGAAGAGTATGGCGATAACAATAATCAAGCTAGCTGAACTGAAGGTTTTGAATTTTAGTGACATTTAGAAATTATGATAGAGTTGGAATTTATTTCACGCTGAATTTAAGGCTAAATCCTCAAACTCTAATTAAGTAACTTTTAAATAAAAATTCATCCAGAAAAGTAGGAGAATGATCGTATGCCTTTCTATCACATCCACTCCTCAAGAATGAAAAGCACCCTCTTATAAGAAATATAGGGGATTTAATTAAAGCTGTATTAGCAGCTTTGATTCTACAGTATATTGACAAAGAAATATTAGTCATTAAGTGCAATCATCATTTACACAGGTCAATTAGTCCATGAGATATCGCCCAAATGATAAAGTCAATCCATAAAGGGCATAATCTATCGCAGCACTTCGCGTGGAATTTTCGGTTCGAGAAAGAAGGATGACATCTACTTGTTGGATCACCATGAGCTACTCTTTGACCTGAATGCAACATATTATACTCAAGCCTAAATATCAATCGAATGTCAGTATTTAGCTTTACAACTGAAGTCTCTAGAATTCCATTAGGAACTAATGAGATGGTCCTTCCTACTCTCAGTACTGGACGCAAGGGGCAATATTTCTATATTAAGAGTAATCATATCCTTGTCTTAAATCAGATCTTCAAACCGTAACTTAAAGCCATTTCATCCAGACTTTCTGATTGACATAAGGAATTTGAGTTCATCACATACGATCATGGTATGGCCTGTTCCTCCGGATTTGGGCTTTTCTAGGTTGTCATAGAAGTTCCCAAAATTAGCAGGTGGTATATCTTTCATTCCTTTAACCTTCAAAGTATCGCTAAGTAGGTAAGCTGCTTTGATCGCAAACTTCCCCTATAACCGTCGAGGTACCTGTCGAATATATTAGAGGCTTTACTATTAGAAACCACCTGTGGCTCTTCTACCAAATTGATTTCATTCAATGCATAAGAAGTTCCAGCTTGATTGTACTTCTTCCGATGACCTCTATAGGGAGTAATCACTTAGTCGTTGGACTTGAATGTAGTTATACATCCAGATAACAGAATAAGTAGAAGCCTAAGCCTAGTAGTCGGATAAGAAAAGTAGGTATGATTCTATGATAAATAATCCCGCCCACTTACCAGAAACTTACCAAAGTGCTCTAAAAAGCTTCTCACAAAATCTGAGAGGCTTAAATAGTGCACTCGGAAGGATTACTCATACACTCAAAGCATGCCGCACAACCTCTCGTGAATTCCGCTTCGCTTCATTTCGAACCTCGCTTCTCATCATTCCTATTTTAAAGTCAATCAAAACTGCAATAAAAAACACCACCCTGAATAGAGG
>CAYGPP010000108.1:9761-13956 GCA_964351885.1 uncultured Marinoscillum sp. | reverse complement strand
GATTGACTCTCAATTGGTTAAGTGAAAAAGAGTCAACTTATTTTAGGACGATACAGTCTTTCGAATAGCCTCTTGATGTTGCTTGCTGTTATAAGCAAACTGTTTCACAGAATCAAAATCTTTCCATAAGCTAAATGTGGCCATTTGAACAATCGGGATTTCCCCAACTCCTTTGGTATAAATCAAACCTTCGTTTCCTTCTAATGCTTCTTGCGAAGTAGGCACGTACTTCCAAAATCGCAAGAGCCAATTCCACTTAATAGTTGCTCTTGTAATGACAGCTATAGGGAGATTAGGGTCAAAATCGACTCCTTTCTCAAAAGGGTTTTGACCAATCCAAGTACCATTCGCCGTAATGCTTTTCATGTAAAGTGTGAAGAGCTCATCAGTGCGGTCAGTGTATTGGCCGATTAAATCTGAAGAATCAAAAAATGTATCAGCAGCTTTTTCAGATTCCCACACTTGAAGCAAGCAATAGATAGAAAAATCGGGTAAAGGATTAAAACCTCTTCCTTTCCCACTACCCATTAGTCGATAGAAAGTTAGACCCTTCACAACAGTAAGATCCTTGTGTGCAAATTGCATCATCTTAAACCCCCAAGCCTTATTACTAAAAGAGGATAATTTGAAAAAAGAAATAGTCGTGATTTGTTGACTCATCTTTAATTCCCTTTATCAGTTGACTTCTTACAAATCGGTTTTTTCTTAAGCTTGCTCATTTTTACTTCAAAACACCTAAGCCCACATTTTGTTAGTACGCATTAGTAAATGAAAAGCTCCTCATTCAGAAAAGGCCTGAATTCATAAAAAGATTCACACTTTTGTCCAAATGCACTTAATACTAAACGTTAAGTTATGCAGCAGCTCCATTTATCTTTCCTTTCTTTGAAACTTATACAGTAATAATTTTTTCTTTCTAATGGTATCAGAAAGGTTTTCTATTAATTAGCGGTGTTAATTGGACGTTGGATGTTACATCATTCTGCAGTTCATGGTATAGGATTTTTATAATTTACACTAGATAGGAAATGACAGAAAAAACAGAGGGATTAGATGATTATTTAGATAATCATTATATCCACAGAAGTAATTGGTTAAGAGCTGCAGTGCTTGGTGCTAACGACGGAATACTATCTACTGCAAGTATTGCAATTGGAGTTGCTGCGGCAAGCGACATTCGAGAACCCGTGATTCTGGCAACATTGGCAGGATTGGTGGCTGGTGCGCTATCAATGGCAGCTGGAGAATACGTTTCTGTTAGTTCCCAAACCGATGTAGAAAAAGCCGATATTGAACGTGAGAAGCAGGAACTGGATGAAATGCCCGAAATTGAATTGCAACGACTGGCAGCTATTTATGAAAAAAGAGGCCTTAAAAAAGAAACTGCCTTAATAGTGGCTAAGGAATTTACTGAACATGACGTGTTGGGTGCTCATGTTAGAGATGAGTTAGGAATCAATGAAATTAGTCAAGCGAAACCTATGCAAGCAGCATTAGCTTCCGGTGCAGCATTTACAGTGGGTGGATTACTTCCTTTTTTAGTAACGCTCTTTCTTCCTTTAACGAGTTTAGAGTACTCGCTTTACGGATTTGCGCTATTTTTTCTAGTCATTTTAGGTGCATTAGCAGCCAAAACAGGAGGATCTAGTATCAGAAAAGCAGTTCTTAGAATCACGTTCTGGGGAACTGTCGCCATGGGACTCACCGCACTTGTTGGTTATTGGTTCAATGTCAATGTGGGATAAATCTACAAAACCGGTAAATGACTCAAGTAGCGTTAACTGAAGGGACAACCTTCCTGCACTCCAAATTATAATTGCAACTTCTACTGCTTAACCAGGCGGATCACTTCAGAATGCCCAGGATTGCTAAACTTCAGCAAAAAGAGTCCAGACCCCTCTCTTTGGAGAACAGAGTTAAGAGTCGATTCGAAATTAAGTAAGCTGATTTTCTCTATAAAAAAGAGCCGCTTACCTGACTGGTTATAAAGCTCCACAGTATACAACTCATCGACCATCCCGCCCAGCCTAACTACATCACTCATAGGATTTGGATAAAGTTCGATAGCCGTTTCTACTTCAATAATACTCGACACATAAATCAAATGACTCAGCTCGAACGCTCCGTCAAAATCCACCTGCCTTAGTCGATAGTATGAACTTATGATCATTTGGTCATCAATGAATTGATAGGTTTTTTCTATAATAGAGGTACCATTCCCATCAACAAATCCAATCTCCTCAAATACTTTTCCATCGATACTTCGCTCGACATAGAACCCAAAATTATCTAGCTCCGAAAGAGTGACCCATTCAATAAGTACGACTTGATCGTCCTCTATTAGGCTACCAGAGAAATGCGTTAATTCCACGGGAAGTGACACCCCATTGCTTTCAAAAACTCCACCAACGATATCTATATTAACCGGTAAATCAGCAGGATCAGTCACAGCTACTCCATCCACTGATTCAGCCAACAAGGTACCACCACCATTCACCGTAATCGTGGTATTTGAGGTCCCCCCTATATCTATGTCACCTTGAACATCTACGGTACCTCCGTTGATGATTATGGCGTCATTATCAGTGCTGTTGTTAAAATCTATTTCATCCGTAAGCGTAAGAGTACCTCCATTTACAATAATAGTTGCTGTTCCTCCATCATCCTCAACTTCAAGATCTGTAAAAGTCACATTTGCAGGATCATTGATTGTTAGATTGCTATTTCCTTCTAAAAACAAATCATTATTATCAGTGCTTTGGATAGCTCCATTAATGATCATATCTGAATCATCAATGGAAACAAAATCAAACACATCAATATCGGCGTTCGAATCAATGGTCACATTGGCTCCATTGGTAGCTCTTAAGTTATCCCCAATCGAACCAGACCCGTCTATGGTCAAAGTTGCATTATCAATATCTAGATCATCCCCAATTGTAATAGTGGATCCTGTCCCAAAAGTAACATTGGCGCTATTAAGAATATCTACATCTCGATCCACCAATAAGGTACCATTCATTACTAACGTGCCACCATTTACTACCAAATCACTCCCTCCATTTTCCATTTCCAAACTACCTCCTGCATCAACATTCATGGAGGCACCCGCATTTATATTCATCTCTCCATCATCAAGGTCTAAGGTGGCTCCATTTTGAATAGTAAAAGTGCCTCCATTCAGGGTCACATCACCGTCATTACCACCTCCATCAATGGTCAGACGACCACTGGTCCATGTGACATTTCCAGTTATTGTAAGCACGTTACCTCCAGAATTAATAGTACAATCACCGCTAAAGGTGCCTCCATCAGCCAAGTCAGCTGCATTCGCTGGACATTGAGCTGACGCTTCAAAGAATGAAAAGCTGAAAGCAAATGCGGTAAACATGAGAAGAGTAAATCGAGTTAACATAGTTGTAAGCACGGAAATTATCAAAATACAAAACTAAAAAACCAATTAAGAAAATACGTCTTCTTTTCGATTAACGCCTGATACCATCATACGAAATCAATCTTGGTACATATGAAAAGGTCTAACCAAATCATATTCTGAGATTACTAGGATTAGACAAGACTAACACGATAGTATGCGAAAAGCCTGATAGTAACTATCAGGCTTTCTTATTTTAGTAAATAAGTTGGCAACCTATCTAACAACCTCCCACTGAAGATTGCCAATGTATGTATGCGCTACTTTTCCTTGATCGTTCATCGCAAAGAGATAAATCCAGTTATTATCACAAAGATTTCTGACGGATTCATGCTTCTCTAGGATTTTACTCATCTCCTCAATCGGAGCTTCGATGATGACGTTCAAACGC
Organism: uncultured Marinoscillum sp.; assembly: GCA_964351885.1. Classification (GTDB taxonomy): domain Bacteria; phylum Bacteroidota; class Bacteroidia; order Cytophagales; family Cyclobacteriaceae; genus Marinoscillum. The sequence continues at coordinate 10,132 of CAYGPP010000108.1, read as the reverse complement.
TGTGGCTCATGCTGATAGTTCTCACCATCATGGACTGACTGCCAAGGCAAACCTACTCGTAAGTCTCCGCCAAAGCCTTCCATCACCCCAAGACCGCCTACCACATTGTGGAGTGTCTTATTTCCCGAGCCAAACTTCTTGTTGTCAACCGAAGAAGCATAGTACTGTAAATTGATCCAGCTTGTAACGACCATCGGAGCGGTCATGATCAACTCTAGTACTCCAAAACCTGCATCTTTCTGCCAGTTGTAGCTGTGCATAAATGCTTTCGCGCCAAAGCTCAATTTTGAAGTTCTCCCTCTTGGTGCAACAATGAATGAAGAGCACCCTGCCAAGCCCCATTCTGGTCTTACTTGTGACCAGTCTTTGCT
>CAYGPP010000108.1:0-9751 GCA_964351885.1 uncultured Marinoscillum sp. | reverse complement strand
TCGCTGGAGTACTTGTTTGCTTGTATCTCCACCTAACACGTTCATTCGTGTAGCGCGCTCTTTTCGAGCAGACTCTCCTGCTACCTTGAGCGAATATTTCAAGTCGATTAAGTCTTGAGAATGTGATTCTGGAATACTTGAGGTATTGTAAACTGTGACTTCATCAGTCGTGGTATCATGTAATGCTGCAGCAAAAATCGTGGTATCGGGCACATTGATCCCGGCAGCTTTAAGTCCAACTCTCACCTCAGCATCGTTAAGTACAGCAGCAGCCACTTTGGCATTTGCTTCCCCAGAGTTTCCTCCGCATGCCCCACAGTCTAGTCCAGTGGCATGTGGATTGTTCACGGTAGTTGCTCCATGACCAGTGATCAACACGATTCTTGCAAAATTCTCAGTCAATGACATAGCCCTGAGTGCATTGGTTGCCATGCGCAATCGATCCTCAGGCACAATTCCCGTTAGCTCATTATCATGAGTGCCACGATCCAATCGCACACTTTTATCTGCGGAAAACTCAGCACCTAGTCCAACTTCTTTTGGATGTGCTACAGGTCTTGTGAGCCCAAATGAGTCAGTGAAGAGTTTTGGTAAATAAGACAACCCCACTGGACTCACAAAGCTAAAACAGCTGACAGCTCCAGATCTGAAGGCATTCCAAGCCTTAGACACGTGGTATTTCAATTGGCGGTCTGCAATTGCGTCTTTCTCTTGCTGCTCATTGCTGAGACTTTCAGATATTGTATGAGAAGTTGTAAGAAGTACTGGGCAATTGTTAGCCCCGTCATCATGAGCGAGTTGCTTGTATTTGATAGGGAAAGCGAAGAATCCTGCAAATCCCATCGTCTCAATCTCTTCGCTGGCAGCCTCTAAGTTTCTTCTATAAAGCTCCGAACGAACATCAATACAGAATATCGCCTGGACTTGTGGGAGTACCTTTTTCTTTTCAGTCAATTCCTGATTATTGATCTTCTCAATGATCATTCGTTGGTTAGCTCTATCGAACGCATCTTGCAGCACCAACTGCTCTGCCAACTGCTCGTTGAGTCCTGGTTCATTCGCCAATCGATCTGTGATGATCTTGGCTTCCCTCCACATTTGCTCCAAATCTGCGTTGGTCAAGGTCTTTTTGATACAAACCTCCCAAACCAATGCGATCGTAAGGAACTCCTCCGTTAAGTGGCTCTCTTGGCCAGCAAGATTAGCATCCCAGTCAATTCTAGCAGCGAGACCTGCCCAACCATTCATTTTCATCAGCAATCCATTGATATATAAATCAAGAGACTTCTCAGGTATGTCCAGCACCTCCAATACCCAAATAGCAGCTGATAGATAGTCATTAGGGACTTCTTTCAACACCTTCCTAAAACCCTTAAGCCCCATAGCTTCGGTGCTGTAGTCTACTTCGGCTTCCTGCTTCCATGCCTGAAATACAGAGTTTTGATTCTTAGCCGTATCCCAAATCGCTTGTTTGTTATCAAAGTATGCGGATGCCCAGAAGGAGATTCTATCCACCATGAATCGGCTCCACTCTTTGCCGTATACTCCACCAGCCACATCAGCCACAGTCTTTACAAATAATTCAGAATCATTAGATCCAGACGCTACTCCCCTGATGAATTTATCAGGGTTCTTGGTGAAGTTAAAAGTGTTGTTCTCTAATGCTGCTGATACATCAGAAGTATTCATTTTTCCAGTCTTAAGCGCTTCCAAATAGAAAGCTACAGGCAAAGTTGATTTGGTCTTGCCGCTCTTGTGAAGGAAATTCATTGCATCAGCAAACTTCTGATCAGACAACCCCAAGTATGGATTGACGGCAACAAAGTTCTCTAATGACCAAAGAGGTGCAATTTTAGCTACTCCATTTTTTAGGATTTCTTTAACTGCCGATTCGGTGATATGTGTTTTTTCTAAAAGCATCTAATTAACGTTTTCTTAGTTATGGATGGTAATTGAAGTTATCTCTATTGTATTGATTGACAGATGATTAATTCGACTCCTCATCTTCTACTGCCAGATTTGCCCACTTGTACTTGTCTCTTCTGAGTGAACTCACCAACCGGTCAAAAATAACGTTGGCATAGAACCCATTTCGCAGGTGAATCCCTAGTCGATGGACACCCATTCCACTATTGATATTGGGAGCTGCCAGTTGAATCAAAACAACCAATATAAAGCAGCTAATTAAGGAAATGACAGTTACCATAATCAAAGGACTTGGCACATAAGCCTCAGGAATATCAGCAGCGAGCAACAAATGAGCACCCTTCTCCAGCAGAAAGAACGCACCGGCCACAGCGACTACCATAACTCCCGATCTTATGATGGCGGTGAAGGTCCCATTGGTGTCAATGGTCTGAACGAGTATTTGACTCATTCCCATAACGATGATCGCACCGATGGCCATTAAACCAAATTCCTGATCTGGCTGAATACCCCATATGTAGCAGAACCCTACATACACTGCTAGAGAAAATACAATACTCAGGACAATGCTAAAGTAGCTTCCCTTTCTGGCTGGAAGACTGACATGCTTAGCTCTTACCACATCCACGGCACTACCCGATGAAAGGAATGAATGTCCTTTATAGAATGAGTGAGCTACTAAGTGAAGTATGGCGGCAGAATACACTCCAAAACCACATACCAAGAGAGAAAATCCCATGTGAGCGATACTGGAATATCCAAGGGATACTTTCACAGTTGGTTGGGTGAGATAAACCACAGAAGCGAACATCGCCGTGAATCCGCCAATGATAATGAGCATCATGGAAGCGACTGAAGACTCACTCATTAAGAAACCCATTCTCACGATCAAGTAAGGTCCAGCGTTCAATATTCCCGCATGTAATAGTGCAGATACTGGAGTGGGTGTTTCAACCACCTCAATCAACCAACCATGAGTTGGAAACTGAGCGGACTTGAGTACTGCCGCAAATACAATGAGTCCTGTTGCCCAAGTGAGCTGTGAGTTAAGAAAACCAGCATTCTGTACCGATTTAAAAATTACGGTCAAATCACCCGAACCAACATTCAAATAAATCAGGATGACAGCTATCAACAAACTTGCATCTCCTACTCTCGCTACGATGAATTTCTTACGCGCTGCTGCGATTGCTTGCGGTCTGTTTCTGTAAAACACAAGCAAGTAATGCATACAGATACTGGTAATCACCCAGAATACAAATAACTGACCCAGGTTGGCAGTGATCACAAGTAGCTGTACCGAAGCAATAGTGGTTGCCAATCTCGCGAAGAACACGTTCTGTCTTGAGTCTCCTCCTAGGTAATTGGAACTAAACTTGAGAATGATAAATCCAAGAATGGAAATCATGGTCATGATAGTCATACTCAAGCTATCTAAGCGAATGGCAAATCCTACGCCATTCCAGCCAAGTAATGGAGACTGCAGGGTCCCATAGTTGAAAACAAGTGCTGAGCTAACAAAGGATACGAGAATTCCAAACCATCCTAAGTACTCGGCTATCCGAATTGATTTAGTGAAAGAATTATTACCATTTGCTACCGCAACTACGGCATAGATCAGAAAAAATGCCGGTGCTAAAAGTGGGATAAGGGTAATCCAATAGTTCATTTGCTTTGATTTTGTTTCCGCAAAGCACGCTCATTTAATTCATAAATGAAAATGAATACTTTTCATACTTTACATAACGTATAATTATGATCTATCAATAATTGCCTTTGATGGCAAATGAGTCTAATTTTAAATAATCAATAGATTTTTCTCTAACATCTTCAAGCATTATTCGCCAGCCAGCATACAACCTTGAACAGTAAATGATCACTAAATCCAGACTACAGTCAAATTCTGCACTCCAAAATGAGCACGCTACTTATGACTATGTCGATAGCTATGAAGGTGAGTTTATCGATCAAGAAAACAGGATAGACATTACGCAAATCGTCAAAACATTCTTTACCAGCGGACCCAAATGGATAGAAGTGCTATTTGCACTGAGAAACAAGATCGTAGCTCTCTTCGGACTTAAAGTACCTAGAGGAACTGACCGACACGCACAACTCGTTCAATTCAAATGTGAGCCGGGCGAACGAATTGGGCTTTTCAAAGTGTTTAGCAAGACGGAACAGGAAGTGATTATAGGTGAAGATGACAGACATTTGAATTTTCGAGTTTCTATTTTTCTTCAGAGAAAATCCCTGCAGGCTGATCACAAAACTGTGACCATTTCAACTGTAGTGGTTTTTAATAATTGGTTTGGTCGACTCTACTTCTTTCCCGTCAAGCCATTTCACAAGCTTATTGTGCGTGCGATTTTGAAGCGAGTAATTAAAAAACTGGAAGGTGGATAATAAGAGTCCTAAAGAATTATTTTTAAATTCGAAGATCTCATAATTTTCTGAAACTTCTGAGGTGCAGGTCGATATAAGAATCATAACCATTTAAAGCTAAACCCAATAGAAACATGCTCGTTTAGTCACACAATTGATCATATATGAAGACGTGCTCAGAGAAGTCACTCCATCTAAACTTCTCTCCGCTATAATTATCTGCAAAAACTTGGCAGTCTTTATAGATTTCAGTCAATGCTTCTTTGTTGTATTTCATCTTCCTACAAACGATCGATTTAGCATCGTCGATCACCACAAAGTATGAAGTATCCTCACCTCCGGTTAACTCTATGCCATTGATACTTGTGGTTGCAGTTTCATTAGCGTTAGGATTCAAATAGACTTTGATCTTACTAGAAAAACCTACATTTAGCAACTGCATAAGTGCATATTTATCTTTTTTTGTTGGCAGTAATGCCTGCTCAAAGAATACCCATTCCCGATTCATCACTTTACGAACATCGATTTTTACAGCGCTATTGAGATTAGGAGCAGATAATGCACTCGAAGCATTCATGAAATCTGAAGCCCTAATAGCCAGTAGTTTCACATCTGCTGCTTTCAATTTCACTTTAGACTTATCCGCTTTTTTGATCACGAAAGACCGCAGTTGTCCATTCATTAATACTGCTGAATTAATTCGATCCCCATTAATGGTATCGCCCGCATTAGTCACTGCGTACACTTCTCTAGCTAAAGTGATGAATTCATCACTAATTGGTGTCATGAAATATTGTGAAAACTGGGCACTAAGTGTGTTTACACTAAGGACTATTGCGCAAATCAATACGAGCCTCTTCATCTTTTGATTGTTTATCACTTAAAATAGCCGAATTAATTATTCGGCCAATTATTGACAAATGTGCGCTATAATATTCATGAATACTAGCATTCAAAAACCAAGTCAATAACTAAAATTTATCCAAGCTAGTTTTGCAATCCAATTGCATTGGTCACGAACTAACGGATCAATGCTGACAGAATTATTAGAATAGTCAAAATAAACCTATTTTGCTTCCAGCTCCTATCAACCTAGGGTTTTGACTTCATCTACCAAACCCTGTAAAGAAGCTTTTGCATCTCCAAAAAGCATTCGGGTTCTGTCATGAAAGAACAGTGGATTCTCTATACCCGAGTACCCAGCGCTCATTCCTCTCTTCAATACGATGACATTCTTAGTCTTAAGTATTTCTAAGATCGGCATTCCATAAATAGGACTTCCAGGATCATCCAAAGCTGACGGATTTACCACATCATTTGCTCCCACAACGATCGTCACATCAGTGTCGGCCATAGAGGCATTCGCATCATCCAAATCGAGCAATTTAGGATAAGGAACATCCGCTTCAGCAAGGAGCACATTCATATGCCCTGGCATTCGACCGGCAACAGGATGAATGGCATAATGGACATTCACACCATGAGCAGAAAGTTGATTATCAAGCTCCTTACAAGTCTTTTGTGCTTGAGCTACGGCCATTCCATATCCAGGGACGATCAATACATTGGTCGCATAACGCAACATGATCGCTACATCGTTTGGTGATGCTTCTTTGACCACTCGTTCTCCATCATCTCTATTACTCGAAGCACCCGACCCAAAACCTCCGACAATGACATTAATTAGGGAGCGGTTCATGGCATTGCACATCAGAATGGTCAAAATGGCGCCAGATGATCCAACCAAAATTCCTCCTATTAACATGAACTGATTGTCATAGACAATTCCAGCCAATGCTGCTGCCACTCCAGTAAATGCATTGAGTAATGAAATTACTACAGGCATATCTGCACCACCAATTGGTTGCACGAAAGTGACGCCATAGATCAGAGATATTCCTAAAATCACCAGTGGAATAACAAAAGAGTCATCCAAATTGAACACCCTAAAACCAATCAAACCTAGGATAATCAACACCAACAGGATGTTGAGGATACTTGCTAAAGGAATTTTCCAATCTTTCACCTTGCCAGATAGCTTCCCCCAGGCGATTAGACTTCCTGTAAACGCCACTGCACCAATGAACAAGGCCAATAATGTGGTCAGATGAGTCCCTAGACCAATCTCTACGTCATTCGATAAAACATCTTGGTAATGATACAATTCGATCATCGAAATGGCCACCGCACATGCTCCTCCGAGCCCATTGAACAACGAAACCAGCTCGGGCATAGAAGTCATGGCTACTTTCTTGGACATAACTAAGCCTATCACTGCTCCCACAAACATGGCAGCTATGATTAATAAGTAATTGTTATCCCCACGCTCTATTGGAGACAGCATGGCGGCCAATATGGCGATGCCCATACCCACTGCTGCAATAAGATTACCATTGCGTGCCCTAGACGGATTGCTTAACCTCCGAAGACCAACGATTAAAAGTATCACTGAGGCCATGTAGGCCAGATTGATATATGCTTCCATTTTTGAACTATTTCTTCTTGAACATTTCGAGCATGCGATTGGTAACCGCATGTCCTCCTACCACATTGATCATCCCCAATACAATCCCCAAAAAACCTAAACCAAGGGACAAATAATCGTCTGAAGTGGACTCTCGCACAAGTAAGATTGCTCCAATGATGACCACACCACTAATAGCATTCGCGCCAGACATGAGTGGCGTATGAAGCACCGTTGGCACTTTGGAGATAAGCTCATAACCCAAATAAAAGGCCATGATGAGCATATATAGAGTCATTGGACTCTCAGCTAAAAAATTAAGTATTGCTTCCATAATATTATAAGTTAAGCTTCTGATGGAACTGAGCTGTAACGATTCAAGGCAGTCTTCTCAAGAATCTCATGCTCCCACAGAATACTTTCTTTCCCGTCTTTTAGTACGAATTTCAAAAAATTGTAAATATTGTTGCTGTAGAGTCTGCTTGCCTCCTTAGGTAGTTTTTCGAAGAGTTTAGAATCTCCAATAATCGTAACATCACCAACTTTGACAGTAGAATTATCTACGGAAGGTTCACAGTTTCCACCAGATGCTGAAGCCATATCTACAATAACGCTTCCTGGCTGCATATTCTTAACTATCGCCTCCTCTATTAGTAATGGAGCCCTTCTTCCGGGAATATTAGCAGTGCAAATAACTAGGTCTGCTTTGATCACTTTCTCTTGGATGAGTGCCTTCTGTCTTTTCTGGTAATCTTCGGATTGCTCTATCGCATATCCGCCCGCATCGCTACGCTCATCACTGCCTTCTACTTCTATGAATTTGGCTCCCAAACTTTCTACTTCTTCTTTCACTGCCGCACGAACATCAAAGGCATCAACAACTGCACCCAATCTTTTGGCGGTGGCTATAGCTTGCAGTCCTGCTACTCCTGCTCCTAACACCAAGACTTTCGCTGGAGGCACAGTTCCCGCAGCTGTAGTCATCATAGGTAGGTAACCCGAATACTGAGATGCTGCCGAGATAACAGCCATATACCCCGCTAATGAAGCAAGCGAAGAAATAACATCCATAGATTGCGCAATTGAGCTTCTTGGAACCATATCAAGACTAAAAACGATGATCTTACTCGCCTTGAATCGCTCTACTTGCTCTGGATTAGTAAGTGGACTGAACCTCCCCACCAGAATAGCTCCTGCCTTGATTTGGGCAAGTTCCACAGAATCAATTATGGAATCGGCCATAAGAATAATATCAGAATTGGCCAATATTTCTTCCCTAATTCCGAAAATAGCACCTTCATAAGATTCATCAACAAAAAAAGATTTCGAACCAGCTCCAGACTCTAAGCAAATGGTATAGCCATCCGCTATAAACTTCTGAGCCATTTTAGGAACGAGTGGTACTAGAGTTGAATTTTTGGATTTAATAATCCCGATTTGTGGCATCTCAATTGTTTTGATTCAAAATTGAGACGCGAAATTAACTAAATTATTTTCCTCTAATAACCATATTATATTCTTTATTGTAAATAATTTGTAACATTAAATACCGTGTAGGCACATGACACCAATAGACCCTTTAGATTATAATAGATTATAACGTTGTATGGATAGCAACAATAAGTTTAGAGTGGCTTGAACTATTTGATAACTAAGAAATACCCCACATCGAAATTTCGTCGGAGAGTCCTTCTCTGATAATTACACTTCTCCTTTAAAAAAATTCCTTTTCACCAAGTCATGAATAAAACTCATTTTGTTAATGATATGATCATTCACCTCAAACGGATACACATCCGCAAGCCCCATGGCTCGATTGATACTATTCACCGCAAATGACAATGGGATCGCACTCTGGACAATTGTCTTGAAATCATTAATTGTGTACGGATCTACGGTCTTCATTGAATACATTTCCTGATGCAGATGTGTTGGATTCACCTTCAATCCAAAGAAGTGAGATGTCTCTACCATATCCATCAAATGTAAGTAATGCGCCCATGTCTCGGCCCAATCTTCCCATGGATGTGCTGTCGCATATTTACTGATAAATCTTGACCTCCAATCGAATGGCGCACCATTTTGATAGTAAGTATTCAAACTCTCGGAATAATCCACTTCCTCATTTCCGAAAATGCTACGAAAAGCTTGGAGGTTATCTTGATCAATGTAAATCAATCGGTTCCAAAAGTAATGACCCACCTCATGTCTTAGATGCCCTATGAGTGTTCGATAAGGTTCTCGCAAATCCAATCTAGTTTGCTCTCGAATAACAGAATCTGCTTCCCTCAGCAAAATCGTAATGATGCCATTTGCGTGACCTGTCATGATTTCAGGATCATTTTGTTTAGCGATAAAGTCAAAACAAAGTCCATCCTCTTCATTATCCATTTTGTTCGGAAGAGGAAGACCCATTTTTTGTAATTGATAGATGAGTCGATGTTTTGCTATCTCCAAATACTGCCACTTTACAAAGTTTTGTTGATCGGACAGATTGGGTATGGTTCGGTTGAGTTGGCAAGCATTACACAACTCCTCAGGATCGCTCTTCTCTAAAAGCCAGTTGCAGACCTCATATTCATGGTTTTTACAATACTTGTAGTGGATCTGTTCCCTATCAGAAACCAAAGTATCAGGGTCTGGATCAAAAGTCAGCATCATCCGATCCGTATCTCGAAACCCTGATAAGTGCCCACAGTTTTCACATTCGTAACTCTCAAAAAACAAAGGATGCTGACAATAACCGCATTGAAAAATCTTCATAAAATATACCTCAAAAATAAGTTTAGTGTAGATAGTCCTCAGACATTTGATTGATAGCTGGTATGTCATCACTCACTGATTAGCATGCCAAACGTAGACAAAATAAAAAGGTAGCAGCTATGTGATTGTTTTTATGGGGTAACCAAACAAAGTACTCGATAATAACGACTTGGGTCTGAATTCAAATTACTCGTCATTCTCATAAAATATTAG
>CAYGPP010000107.1:0-14048 GCA_964351885.1 uncultured Marinoscillum sp. | reverse complement strand
GAGTAGTCAAACCGGCGAACTTGATGAAATGCTTCCGACCGAATATGAAAAGCAGCACGACTTACCCAAAAGAGATCTGATGTACTATCATTTTGTCCTAAGTCTGTTTCAGTTTTTTGAAAAATTCTTCCTCGACAATATGGATATCCCAATGAATCAATGTATCCGCCTGCAGCCCCAGCATACTCAAATTGGTTTCTGTTGTTGTAGTCAAGAAGTTTAGGTTGAATTGCCGCATAATTGGGATGACTATCCAAAAAACTCACTAGTGGCTCAAGCCATTGATCTGTGACTTCTACATCAGAGTTGAGTAGGAAGTAGTACTCATTCTTGATTAATGATAGCGCTTCATTGTATCCACCGGCAAAGCCATGATTTTCCTTGAGCTTTATGACCTTGATTCCTGAAAATTCTAATAAAATGCTCAGAGAATCATCTGTAGAACAATTGTCAGCCACAATTAACTCTGCATTTGGCGTGTGCTGAATTAGAATAGGTAAGAACTTCTTTAGAAATTCTCTCCCGTTATAATTCAAAATGACAACAGCTACTCTTGCCATTACATCATATTGTTGATGTCAAATCCTGGGATATTTGGCATCATTCCTTGAGTTGCCTTTTGTAAATGGGCTTTAGACTCTACTTCAGCATCTTTAATAGCCTTGTTTATGGCCGCCACTATCAAATCTTTCATCATCATCGAATCGTCCTTATTGATTAAGGATTCATCAATATCAAGTGACAAAATCTCCTTATTACCGTTCACGGTAGCTTTAACCATTCCTCCTCCAGATTCTGCGGAAACGATGATATATTTCAAACCTTCTTGAGCACTCTTCACCCCATCTTGGACTTCTTTGAGCTTACCCATCATTTTCATCATATCGAACATGCCAATTTCCTTTAATTTTTTAAAAGTGTAAAAGTACCAACTTGCTCCTTAAGAGTCCCATCTTCTTGTTCAAATGACAATTGGTAAAGGTAAGTTCCTTCCGGTGCTATTTCCTTCTTGAGCATGCCATTCCAAACGGGATTGTCAGTGGAGATGAGCATAACTACTCCCCAGCGATCGTAAATAGTAATTCTAAAGTTTTCATTAGGTAATCCGAAGAGCGTTAATTCGTCATTTAGATTATCATTATTAGGAGTGAACCCTGAGGGTACAAAGATTACCTCTTCATAGGGAGTCAGTATTTGATTGGAGAAAATCTCAAAATCATCATAAATATACTTTGACCTTACAATTACTGTACTCCCCAAACTTCCTGGTAGCTGGTATTCACTCTGATATTCAAAAATCAATTCATTATTGTTTGCCTCTGATGAAAACACAAATTCTTCTGTGTAATTGCCATTCATGTTCTCAGGAGGAATGGCGTTAAATGAAATAGTATTAAGGAAACGATTACGATCAGTCAGTTGTATCGTAGGAGGAGAGATTTGAACAGAGTCTAATAAACTACCGCAGGTGTCCAATTCTAAAAGGTGATAGTCGTATACTCTTCCACTAACCACATTTTGATCTAAAAAGCTTGTTTCATATTCGCCAAGGTTGACAAACTGGGATTTACCCCTGCTACTTCGCTTGACTCGAACCTTTTTACCTTTGAGAGAATCGAACACGATTAGGATATCATTATTCACATAACCGGCATAAGCCTTGGAGAGATTTGCTCGATTTTCATTGATTTTACCGCAGTAGCTTGAGGAATTAAGAATGGAAGAATCGCATGAGTTTAATAGATTGACATCTATACAATAAGTGGAGTCGATAAGGTTAGAGCTTAGTTGGAATGAATTGATTGAATCTTTGAGATTTCCGAAATAAAGAGTGTTTCTATTTACGGTGTTCTCTAATATTATGTCCAAAAAAGACAATTCGCTATGATCAGCGAGCTCTAGCGAAAGGAAATATTCATTTTCACAGACTTGGATGACTTCACTAGAAACCACAGATTCAGAAAAACTCCGAGACAAATCGAAAGTTGACGTATTTGATTCACAGGTGGGATACGCATTATTATAAAAACCCTTTACTCTTACAATGCCAGTAGATTGACCAAAGTCATAAGTAGGAGAAGGGTCACTCTCTGAAATAACGACTGAATCCGTTTCACTAAACCAGACGGTATGGTAATCATATGGATCTTGATCGAGAATATTTATCGTTGCCTCTGTGTCTGAGCATTTTGAGACGGCAAAAATTGGTGGAAGGCTTTCTAAAACTTCGAAAATTAGCGTATCAGTTTTTGGTACAATATCTTCTCCTAAGAATTGGACAATTTGATAGATTCCTGCTTCATTATAGGTGTAAAATTTTTCTGGTGTTTCTATTAACCCCTCTTCGTAAAAGTACTGTCTGCTTATAGCTCCGAAACTGTCGTGCTCATTTATCGAAATAGTAACAGGCAGGCAACCTATCGGATAATCAATAGAAAACCTTCCTAATTGACTGTTCTGCTGAGAGTAGACAAAGTTGGAGACAAGAATCAGTATGCTTAGAAAGCTTTTCATTTGGGACACAATTCAAAATCCTAACGACCGTAAATCGTTTAAATTTTGGATTGTAGTTGGGTTAATATTTTATCGAAAGGCAATTTTACTTGACTACCATCTTTCATGTCTTTAAACGCGTACATTTCGGACAGAATTTCATCTGCTCCAATCACCAATACGTTTCGAATACTTTTTTTATCAGCATAATTGAATTGCTTCTTGATTTTTGCGCTTTCGGGATATATTTCAGCTTTAATATTCTTCTTACGCATCTTACTTAACAAAAGAAGGCCATGCTTGAAACTCTCTTCATCAAAGTGTGCGATTAACACGTCCGATGATTGAGAAAGAGACTGAGGAAATAAGTTTCGATCCTCTAATACATCGTAGATTCTATCTAACCCAAAAGAGATGCCAACACCAGAAATTCCATTGAGTCCAAAAACTCCGGTAAGATCATCGTAGCGACCTCCTCCCGTAATGCTTCCAATTTGGACGTCTGTAGCTTTTACTTCGAAAATCATACCTGTATAGTAGGTAAGACCTCTGGCTAAACTAAAATCTAAATCAATTTGAAGGTCTTGTTTGCCAGAAGCGGCCAAGTAACTCTGAAACTGCTCGAGTTCTTGAATTCCTTGATTTTCACCAATCACTGTATTGAGGGCATCAATTTTTATGAGCGTTTCATTTTGATTTTCAAACAGATTGAAAAGATTATATAACTGTTCTTTTGATGCTCCGAGAGTGATTAACTCTTCTTCAACTTTATCCTTACCAATTTTATCTAATTTATCAATTGTAACGCAAAAAGGAACTTCCTTACCACTTAGCCCTACATAATTTGCTAGAGCATTGAGAACTTTTCTGTGATTGATTTTAAGTTGAAAATTCTGATATCCCAAATCAGTAAATACATCATGTATCAAAAGGGTTAGTTCTGCTTCATTCCAGAGAGAATCAGACCCAATAATATCTGCATCACATTGATAAAACTCTCTATATCTTCCTTTTTGAGGTCTGTCGGCACGCCAGACAGGTTGGATTTGAAACCTTTTGAAAGGGAATGAAATCTGATGTTGGTTTTGAACTACGAATCTGGCGAAAGGAACGGTAAGATCGTACCTCAAGCCTTTTTCAGAAATTTTAGGCAAAAGGGCACCGCTTCCACTATTGAAATCATCCAGATTAGATTTTTTTAAATAGTCGCCTGAATTAAGAACCTTAAATATTAACTGATCACCTTCATCTCCGTATTTCCCAGTAAGAACAGAAAGTTGTTCCATAGTAGGCGTTTCGATTTTCTGAAATCCATACTTGATAAAATTTTTAGTGATTGTGTCTATGATATAAGATCGTTTAGCGGACTCTTCGGGACCAAAATCGCGAGTTCCTTTCGGTATGGAAGGTTTTGAGATAGACATATATTTGTTTTGGACAAAACTAAGTAATCCTCTAAATTTGCACCTCGTTTAAAAGAAATGATCAGAAGATGGCTGTTACTAGATTAGAAAGAAAAGGTAAAAGAAATAAATCAAGAGCTAAGAATAGAGTAAGCAAAATTAAGCTTCTTAATTCAGTTCCTGTAATTAAGAATGTGGATTTGGATGAGTTGAAAAAGTCATTCGAAAAACCATCAAAACCTGCTAAAAAGGAGGCTCCAGTGAAAGAAGAAGCTAGCGTCGAAGTAGTAGAGGAAGTTAAGGTGGAAAAAGCTCCAAAAGCCAAAAAAGAAACTACCGAGAAAAAAGCTGCTACCAAAAAGAAGCCAGCAGCGAAAAAAGAAGATAAAAAGGAAGAAAAAGAAGGTTAATTCTTTTTGATCCAATTGAAATTGAGCTCCGACTATTTAGTCGGAGCTTTTTTTGTTTACGTGTACCCTAGAAGTTGATATACATAATAGCCAACCCATTCTTTTAATAAAATATTCCATTGATTAATGGATATGTGACTTGGGATCATATATGATAATTGAAATCCCTCATTTCCACTACGGTAATCTACTGGATAAGGGATCACTAAAAGTCCTTGTTTCTCAAAACATTTTGTAGCACGAGGCATATGATATGCAGAAGTGATCAATAGAATAGGTTGATCTTCCAAACTCATTTTTTTAATCATCCTATTAACCTCAACGGCATTTTCGTAGGTATTCCGAGATAGACTATCAATGAGAATTTTAGGTCTTCCTAAGAGGTCTTTGGATAGTTCAAGGAGTAAAAGGCTTTCTGGTTTCCCTTCACTTTTGATACTCCCGTTACCTCCTGAGATAATAATTCTTCTTATAATCTTTGAATTGTATAATCTAAGTCCTTCTATCAGCCTTTCTGAGCTACCATTCAGGTGGAACTGATCCTGTACCATTGTGCTTTGACTTGTTAGTATTCCTCCTAGTATAACTGCAGTTGAAGTCAGAGGAATTTCATCTTTTCTAATAGCTTCGGTTTCCCATTTTGTCATAGCTCTACTGGCAAGCCAAGGGTTCGTAGCAATGATCAAAATTACAAAAGCGATGATGCGGAGCGTTTTTGTTCGTCCTGTAGACTTAGCCAGAAAGCTCCAGCTAAGTAATCCTATGATCCAGATAACCGGACTGATTAGTACGGAAAGTATTTTAGATAAAACGAAGAACACCGCGGATTATCTACTAAATAAATTCATAAATTTCCTCATTCCATCAAAATAGAGCAATAGAAATAGCGAAGCTGACATCATCCAAATGATGAAAATATTAAAAGTAGTAGTATTAAACCAGACACCACCAAAGTGCTTAGTTGGTTGATAAAATTGAGCTCGAAAATCCAAGGCATGGTCGGGAAATTCCGGATCATGATAAATAGGGTAGAGCTTCTGAACATACTCATTGCGATGTTCTAAGATCCTATGCTCAGTAGTGAGATTCTTTACCATAATGGATACTGCATCGTTCGTATGATCAATTTTTAAGTCTTGTAATTCGCTTCTTTTTTCTGGTGAACTAGTCAACGCTTTTAAGGTGGCTTGACGTTGCTCATTGGCATTCTTATACAACACATTGTAATATGCCTTGAGCTTATCTGCAAATAAAACTGTGGCATCAAACATCTCTTGATTCCATAGATCTAAAGTCATTTTCTCGAATTCTGGAAACTTATCATATCCGAGTTTCATGAGTTCTTTTTCTAAAGCATTTCTGACAGTTAATAGTTTATACTCTGTAGTAGCGATAACCTCCTGATCTTTATTTTTGTAATTTTTGTGAATTAGCTCAAGATCGTCAATCAATCGTGGAAGAAAGTAGGCAGTTTTGAATTCAGACTGTCCCATAGACTTCTCTTCTTCATAAAATAGGGATTGATACTCATTGTTGACATATTGCTCAACTGCAAGTGCTTCGAAAGCCCAGCGTGAGGCCATAATTTCGCCTATGAGAGGTACTTTGTCTTCCGTTGTTATGGTTGGGTTAAGTTTATCAAAGTTCACAACAACTCCGCTGAGGATCAACTGGGGAATCACAAGGAGTGGAATTAAAATGTAAACAGTAATTGCAGATTTAAATGCACTACTAATATTTAATCCTAAGACATTTGCGAAGCACGAAACAGCGAACAATACTCCCCAGAATGGCATAAACATTCCATTTATTCCGAGTATTGAATTACCAATTAGAAGGTAGGTACAAGTTTGAAATGCAGAAATTCCAAAAAGAATTATGATTTTCGAAAACAGATAACTTGACCTGGACAGATTGAGAAAACTTTCTCGTTTTAGAATCTTTCTATCCTTAATGATCTCCTCGGCACTCACCGTTAACCCCATAAATAGGGATACTATCACACTCATGAAGAAGAAAACTGGAATATTGAGGTTTTCTTTGAAACTGTAAACAGAGGCATCTTCTGGCAGGTATCTAACAATAAAAGCTAAGAGTAAAGCTAGAAGTGGAGCTTCTAATAGATTTATGGTTAAGTATTGCTTATTGCTCAGTTTGGATTTGAAGTCTCTTATTGTAAATATGCTGAGCTGTTTAATCTTGCCCGGTATACTAAGGGTTTTATGTGGGAGTACATCGGCTTCTTTGACCTTATGAATGCTGATTTTTTCTTTGAAATAGTCGTACCATTGCTGAGGGGTAATCTTTCGTTCTTTAGTGAAGTTCCCGTATTCATTAACCACTTTGGTTTCTATGATGTTAAAAATCTGTTCGGGATTGATCGTTCTAGATTGATCCACCATCTTCACAATTTTCTTGAAGTATTGTATCCCGTCAATCGGGTTACCATAGTAGACTTGAAAGCCCCCAACATCCAAAATAACGAGCTTGTCAAACATCTTAAAGATGTCTTCGGATGGCTGGTGAATGACTACAAATACCATCTTTCCCTTAAGGGACAACTCCTTAAGAAGATCCATGATGTTCTCTGAATCCCTAGATGATAAACCACTTGTAGGTTCATCAACAAATAAAACCGAAGGCTCTCGCAAAAGCTCAAGTCCTATATTTAGGCGCTTCCTTTGTCCTCCGGAGATAGTCTTTTCAAGAGGTGAACCAACCTTGAGTTTTCTTGTCTCATACAATCCAAGTGATTCTAGCGTCTTATTCACAAGATCTCTTAGGTCTCCTTCGCTCAACTCTTTGAAGCATAGTTTAGCTGCAAAATACAGATTGTCTGAGACTGATAATTCTTCAATAAGAAGATCATCCTGAGGGACATACCCAATGACACCTTCTATTTTTTTCTTATCCTTATGTATGTCTACGCCATTGATCCTGACAGTTCCCTCAGATGGAGTTTCGTTTCCGTTGAGTACGTTTAGCAGTGTTGACTTACCAGCACCACTACCACCCATTAGAGCGATTAGTTTTCCTGATTCTTCTTCTATGTTTATATTCCTAAGGCCTAAATTTCCATTGGGAAACTTAAACGAAACACTGCGTGAAGTGAAAGTGATATGATGTTCTGAGGCTACTGTACTGAAACATTTGACCACTTCACTATGGTATACCGTATCAATTCCCTCAATCTTAATAGCGCTACCAGTCGAAAAGTTGTAAATGGATTTGGTGTCCATAGGAGCCCCATTGAGCATTACATTATGTTCACCGATATGTTTGGCAAGGTAGATATTGATTTCGGGTACCTTAAGAATCATTATAAAATCCTCAAAGCCAGGTCTTACAATTCTTCGACATTTTTCGGGTAAAGTAATGTCTCCATCATCAATGACCAATAAGTGTTTCGAGCTAATCTTGCTGCGTTCTTGGAAAATAACGAACGCTTTTACTAGATCCGTAATAGGCTTAGCAATATTGATTTGTTCGGATATATGATAAAGCAGCTCTTTTTCTCGCGAAGACACTTTACCATCCGCGGCTATTAGTATTATTAGGTCTAAAAGAATAATTACCTTCTGCTGAGCGGATTGTTCGCTATTAATTTTATTGCAAGTCGCATTGATTTTTTCTAACTCATCATTTCCATCAAATTCTTCAACCATTTGATCAAAGTAATCGAGGTAGTATTGAGCTTTCTCTCGATTGAGCGTATTGGTTAAAAACTTTTCAACTGAATTTCTTTCGTCTGAAGTGACGTAATCTTCTTTAGCTACTATGGCCAATAACTGCAGAATGGCGTGGAGAATTTCTTCGCTCATGGGTAAGGATTATAATTAGGCTTCTTAAAAATACAAAAAGCATTGGACACCAATGCTTTTCGAAAAATTTAAACTATAACTTGAATGATATCAGAAATCTACGATATCACCTCTTACTCGCTTAACTTCAGTAGTAATATCAATAAGCATATCTTGCGTAAGGACAAAACCCCCTGTGTTATTTGATATTTTGTCTTGTATCTCAGCTAAATCGCCATCATAAAAGATTCTTAAAATATTCAATTCAGTGATCATTTTTGCAATAATGTCATCTTGAGGAAGGTCATTCAGCATATCAATCACATCCAGAAGTGGTTTTTTCTGATCTAGAACAACCATCACCATTGGTTCAAGAATCAAATTTCGAGTGTCTTCATCAAGTATATCGGTAGGATAGGTTTCTATCACTTTAACTGCTAAATAAAGTCCTTCCACAAAACTTCCAGTTAAAATCAATGCGGCAACTGATACTCTGTCTGACTCTTCTAACTTCGATTCTATGTCTACTATTGCCGTACTTAACAATGCATTGAGTGAATCTGAATTATTGAGGTTTGCTTGAAACTTCTCGATAGTCTTTACATCAAAAACGGAAGCAATTCCAAGCGCTTCTGCCAATTTTTGACAAGCGGCGAGGTATTCGCGAGAATCTGACACTTTTTCGTAGGACAATAGATATCCCATATCTGTAGCATAAACACCAAGGTTTAATGCGGCCTCATCTTCATTAGTTTCATAGTTTGGGAGTTTTGATAATCCATTAATAAGTGAAACGTCAAAATCAGAGCCAGTAGCCTGCAAAAGGTAAGGAACCTCAGTAGGGCTCGGCAGGTCTTTTATTACCTGATCTAAATCAGAAGATATTTTTTGTTCAGCCTCCTCGAAAGCTGCTTGTTCAGCTTCCTGACGATCCTTTTTAGGATTTCCTCCGCATGCAACCATGAGAAGTGCAAGAGTAATAAGCATTAAAGAATTTGATATTGTGCGAAGTGAAAATTTCATTTTTATTGTGGTTAGGTTTTGCTAGATCAATTTTAATGCATTTTTGACTTGCATTGAAATATAACAGGCATAATTTCGTGCTCAATGAATTGGTTGTATCAGAATATATGTCAGGATTAAGTTATAGTAGCCTAAGAGCAGGTAAGAAATATTGGTTGACAAATTTTGGCGATAAGTATGAGTTTGAAATCATGGAGGTCATTTTCCCCAATGATTTCAAGCTCAAAGACTTACACACTTTGGAATCTTATACCCTTTCTGATTTGGTCAGATATGGTAAGGGCAAAGACTTTGAAATACGTGATCTATACTAATTCGTAGGACGACTTTGATTTTGATGGGAGAGAGGAAGTTCCTTCCAAAAACTCATCAACCGTTTTAGCGGCCTCTCGTCCTTCGGAAATAGCCCATACAACTAGAGATTGACCTCTTCTCATGTCTCCAGCAGCAAAGATACCCTTGACGCTAGTTGCGTAGTTATCAGTACTTACATTACCTTTATTATCTAAGTCTAGGTCCATTTGTTCAAGCATACCCTCTTTCTGAGGGTGAACAAATCCGGCAGCCAAAAGAGCCAACTCACATGGAATTGTTCTTTCAGTATCAGGAATCTCTTCCATTCCGTTATCGCCCCATTTGATGTCCACTAATTTGAGACCAACAAGTTCATTTTTTTCATTTCCCACAAATTCTTTAGTCAATATTGCCCAATTTCGCTCGCAACCCTCTTCATGAGAGGAGGAAGTACGAAGGGTCATTGGCCATTCTGGCCATGGATTACTAACTGTTCGATCATTGGAAGGCTTATTCAATAATTCGATCTGAGTGACCGACTTGGCCTTGTGTCTATTGGATGTTCCCACACAATCAGACCCAGTATCTCCACCGCCTATTACTACCACGTTTTTATCTGTAGCAAATATTTCTGAGGTCATTTCAGAAGCTTCGTGACTAAGAAGCACATTCTTATTACCAGCTACTCTTTTATTCTGTTGGCTCAAAAAATCCATGGCAAAATGAATGCCTTTTAATTCACGACCCGGGAGCGGAAGGTCACGCGGAGTAGTAGAGCCACCACATAATAATATTGCATCGTAATCAGCTTTCAACTCATCAACGGAAATATTTACTCCAACATTCGCTTGAGTTTTGAATACAATGCCTTCTTTTTCGAGAACCTTTACCCTTCTCTCAACTACCCATTTTTCAAGTTTAAAATCGGGAATACCATATCTCAAAAGACCGCCGATGGCATCAGCTCTTTCAAAAACAGTAATGTTGTGACCTGCTTTATTTAACTGATCAGCTGCGGCCAGTCCAGCAGGACCTGATCCTATGATGGCCACAGATTTACCAGTTCGTTTTTTTGGTTGTTTAGGAATAACTAGTCCTCGTTCGTAAGCTTCTTCAGCAATTGATTTCTCTATGTGCTCTATAGCAACTGGATCTTTGTTGATTCCGAGAACACAAGAACCTTCACAAGGAGCTGGACATATCCTTCCTGTGAATTCGGGAAAGTTATTAGTAGATGAGAGGATGTTATATGCCTCTTCCCAGTCTTGATTATAGATAGCATCGTTAAAATCAGGTATCTGATTACCCAAAGGACACCCACTATGGCAAAAAGGAACTCCACAGTCCATACATCGAGCTGCCTGTTTATTAGTTTTTTCTTCTGCAAAGGGCTCATAAATCTCTTTGTAGTCGTCTTTTCTCAATTCCGGATTTCTTGAATCCGGAAGTTCTCTATCAAATTTTAAAAATCCATCTATTGCTCCCATTATGCTGCTTTTTCTTGTGCTTTTCTTTCCTCCAAAACTCTTTTTAAATCATGCGGCATTACCTTAACAAAGTATTGCTTTGCATTTTCCCAATCTCCAAGTATGCGTTTTGCTAAATCACTTGCTGTAAACTCTGCGTGGGATGTGATTTCTCGTTGAACGTATTCTAGGTCTTCATTATCTAAACTTTCAAGACCTACCATTTCAGGATTAAGTTTTTCATTGAAAGATTGATCTTGATCAAAAATGTAAGCGATACCACCGCTCATTCCAGCCGCAAAGTTTTTACCAGTTTCACCTAAAATGATCACTTTTCCTCCAGTCATATACTCACAACCATGATCTCCGACTCCCTCAACAACGGTCTCTACACCTGAATTTCTGACACAGAATCGTTCCCCAGCATTTCCATTGATGTAAGCCTTGCCAGATGTAGCGCCATAAAATGCTACGTTTCCAATAATTATGTTTTCCTCTGGCTTAAATGTGGCGGTTGATGGCACCCTTACTACGATGTTTCCTCCTGATAAACCTTTACCGCAATAATCGTTGGCTTCACCTTCCAAATTGAAGGTAATACCTGGAGCTAAGAAGGTACCAAAACTTTGTCCCGCAGATCCCGTGAAGTTTACAGAAACTGGACTCATTAGTAAGCCGGTACTTCCATGAAGCTTAGAAACTTCGTGTGAGAACATAGCACCAGCTGAGCGATCAATATTTATGATTTTATATGATTTGTTATTCTCTCCATTTGTGAGATAATCTTCTATTATGGTTCTATCAAGTACATTTTCGAGCTCATGATCTTGATCTATTTGCTTGTATGTTCCGAAACTTGATGGTAAAGATTCTTGATTCAAAATAGGAGAGAAGTCAATGTTCTTCAATTTCCAATGATTTAGATCACTTCTAACCTTAAGAATGTTTGATTGGCCAACCATCTCGTTGACAGTTTTGAAACCAAGTTCAGCCATGATTTCTCTATATTCTTCTGCTATAAAAGTAAAGAAGTTGACTACATGATCAGGATTTCCTGTAAAGAGCTTTCTTAATTCTGGGCGTTGTGTTGCTATCCCGACTGGACAGGTGTTGAGATGACACTTTCTCATCATAATACAACCTTCCACAATTAAAGCAGTGGTACTGAAACCAAACTCTTCCGCTCCGAGTAAGGTAGCTACCGCTACGTCTCTACCCGTCATCAGCTTACCATCAGTTTGTAGGACAATTCTACTTCTGAGGTTGTTTTTCATGAGTGTTTGGTGAGCTTCTGCTAGGCCGATTTCCCACGGGAGACCTGCGTGTCTAATAGAGCTCAATGGAGAAGCTCCTGTTCCTCCGTCAGCACCGGAGATCAGTACTACGTCAGCTTTAGCTTTAGCTACACCGCTGGCAATAGTTCCCACGCCTGCTTCTGATACCAATTTAACATTGATTCTCGCATGACGATTAGCATTTTTTAGATCATAAATTAATTGTTTTAAATCTTCAATAGAATAAATATCATGGTGAGGTGGTGGAGATATTAACCCAACACCAGGAGTTGAATGACGTACTTTGGCTATCCAATCATCGACTTTATGCCCTGGAAGTTGACCTCCCTCGCCAGGTTTTGCTCCTTGAGCTACTTTAATTTGAAGTTCTGTGGCTTCTTTTAAGTAATTACTGGTTACACCAAATCTTCCCGATGCTACTTGTTTGATAGTAGATCTTTCCCAGTCACCGTTTGGCTTTTTCGCAAATCTAACTTCGTCTTCTCCACCTTCTCCACTATTACTTTTTCCACCGATGCGATTCATCGCGATGGCCAAAGTTGAATGAGCTTCGTGAGAGATTGACCCAAAAGACATAGCACCAGTTGCAAATCTTTTCAAGATACTACTTGCCGGTTCTACTTCCTCAATGGGAATAGAAGTTCTTTTCTTAAACTCGAACAAGCTACGGAGCGTAATGTCAGCATCCTGAGAATCAGTAACACTCTTACTATACTTTTTGAACAAGTCATACTTATTCAAAGAAGTGGATTTTTGTAATAGGTGAATGGTCTCAGGATTTAATAAATGAGCTTCACCATTTTGTTTCCATTGGAAATATCCGCCTACTTCTAATATTTTCTTGTCTGTTTTGAAAGCAGAATTGTGCTTAATAAGCGCCTCTTTTTCTAAGTCGTCAAATGTGAGACCATCTAATCGGCTTACAGTGCCTTTGAAACATTTGTATACTACTTCAGACCCAAGCCCAACACATTCAAAAATCTGTGCCGATTGATAAGACTGAAGTGTTGAAATACCCATTTTTGAGAGAATTTTGAGCAAACCGCCACCAATTCCTTTATCATAATTTTTATAGTAGTAGCCTAGTTTATTGCTATTATCTAATTTGCCATCTGAATAGAGATCCGCAATACAATCATAAACCTTAAAAGGATAGATAGCACTCGCTCCATAACCAATAACGGTGGCGAAATGGTGAGTCTCCCATACGTCACCAGCTTCAGCAATAATTCCTGCTTTTGTTCGCAAATTCTTACTTACTAAGTGATGATGAATGGCTCCAACAGATAGTAACGTAGGAATCGGAATTCTAGCCTCGCTGATATTTCTATTGGAAATAATTAATATTTTCTTACCGGTTTTTATAGCTTCTGTGGCGTCTCTACATATTCTATCTAGCGCCTTACTTAAGCCAGTTTGAGTTGGATTGTATGTAGCATCAATTCCTTGATGATCAAAGCCAATGGAGGACTGATTGGTAAGTTTGTAGAATGCCTGCCTAGATAGTACTGGTTGAGAAATATGAATTTGCTTAGTATGAGCTGAAGATTCTTCTAAGATGTTGAGCGATTCACCAACCCTAGTGAACAACGACATAACCAAACGCTCTCGAATTGGGTCAATAGGAGGGTTGCTTACCTGAGCGAAGTACTGTTTGAAATAATTTGAAATATGTTGACTTTGACGTGAAAGTACTGCCAAAGGAGCATCAGCTCCCATGGAGCCTAATGGTTCCTTTCCAAGTTGTGCTAAACCCGTCACCGTGAGTTTAATATCCTCTTGAGTATATCCGTAAGATTTGAATTGCTTTTTGAGAAGCTCTTTTTCAATAGGTTCTTCGGTGATTTCAGGATCGGGTAACATG
>CAYGPP010000106.1:0-14101 GCA_964351885.1 uncultured Marinoscillum sp. | reverse complement strand
CACCTATCTACTCCAATTTCATGGGTCAAAGAAAGGAACAATTCGATTCGTAAAACAGTAGAATTCTTTCTTGAAACATATCGCTAATCGAGTAGCCCGACCTGAGCCAAATGGCTCAGGTTGAGGCTCTCACACCACCCAGCGTACGGTTCTCGTACTGGGCGGTTCGTAAAGCAAAACACAACGCTCTTTACACCGTTGCATCTTTCCGCTACTTTTAAGATAAGGCTATGACTAGCATTCCTTATCAAATTTTCACTTCACAATACGTTCAGTCCTTCGCTGCATTGTGAGTCCTCAGATTATCTATATCTGCTCGTTTCCATCAACTACTATGACCTCTGCTGACTTCTCAGTCTCCATCTCGTGGAGTCCGAGATCTCCCTCGGTAAGGTGAATATCCTTGTACCTATCGCTGCTACATCTACCATTTCGGCACAGTTTCTAACAATTGCTTGTTAGAAGTAGGACTTCAGCAGCATGTGATACCTCATCCGACCTCATGGCCTCTGTATGTAGTTTCTGTTCGTCAGTACAGATACTGCAGTCTGGCTTACTTCACTGTATGGATCACTCCAAGCCAGCTTGCCACTTGCTTAGCTTCCAGGCACGACCCCAGCGCTTACGGGACTTTCACCCTTTGGAACGTCCAACTCCTTGGACTATATTCACCATTCAAGGCGCACACAGGCGCTAAAAATCCATAGGCTTATGAGCTTGCAAAGGGCATTTGAATCAGATAGTTTTATAGAACTAAACAGAGGTCAAGCCTACGGATTTTAACTTGGCGTTATAAGCAATCATAAGACACAAAATGGAAAAGTGGAGTAAGAGAAGAATCATAAGAACGGTTTGGTTTAGTATAGTTATTATATTGTTCATTTGGAACTGGAGCACTTTCCAATCACATAATCTTCCGGAAAACACATTCTCTAATTCGAAGGATATTTCAGTTACAGAAACCGATGATAAAATCACATTTAAGCCAAATCATTCGAACAATCAACTTGAGGTCATATTTTTTCAAGGGGGTCTAACTGATCCAAAAGCATATGGACCAATTTGTAAAAAGCTGGCGGAAAATGGATTTACCAGCCATCTAATTAAAATGGATTGGCGACTTCCTCAATATGACTATCAGAAAATATCGAAGTTGTTTGACCTTCAGCATGGTCAATTTGCTATTGGTGGACACTCCCAAGGTGGTAAAATGGCAGCTCAATTTGTTTACGAAAACCCGAAAATTTTTAAAGGCCTTTTTCTAATGGGAACATCTCATCCACGTGATATTGATTTATCATCCAATAACATCCCATGTATAAAATTATATGCTGAATACGATGGTCTTGCAAGTGTAGAAGAGGTTATGGAAAACAAAAACAAGCTTCCAGCGAAGACTGAACTCATTTTGATTAAAGGGGGTAATCATTCTCAGTTCGGCTATTTAGGACAACTACTCATGGATAGCTCACCTAATATTACATTAGAGGAACAGCAAGAAATGAGTTTTGTAAGCTTAAACGAATTCCTAAGCAGGATAAATAGCAGCTTATAACATTTGCTATGAATGGGGGTTCATCTATAAGGAAAATTTAGTAAACTGGATTGTAACAGAATACAAAAAAATACCCCCCCCCCGTAAGGGCATGCGTCCCATTAAAACGCCTTAAATAAACAAACACGCAACTATTAAATCAAGGCTTATAAATCGCCCTCTTGGTCTCCTTTTTTCCATCGAAAGTAAGTACACAAAAATAAACTCCAGCCTTCAATTGAGTTCCTGTAGAATTTGTGCCATCCCAAAACACCCTATTATCTCCTCTGAACTGAGACCCGAATAATAGGTTTCTAATCAACCTACCCTTGTCGTCAAAAATATCTATTCGAGCTACTCCGTCATTAGGAAGAGAATAATCAATTACAGTGTTCTCCCGAAATGGATTGGGATAGTTCTGGGTCAGAATCAATTTTTCGGATACTTCTGGCTGATTTTGAAAGAATCTAGCTCCATCTAGATACGCCTGATATGTACCATTACCATGAGACGCCACAACCAGTCTACCATCCAAATCACGATAATCCAACATGGTAATCACGGCATTCCCAATGATCTCCTCTCCTTCTTTCAACCACTGATCATCAGAGTTAAACGTCCGCTCGATGCTATACAGTCCGGTGGAAGTGCCTATGAAGTACATGATTCCTCCTTCAAGAGGTATAACCTCACACCATCGAATACTTGGGCCCGCTCCAGTACCATCATCAGTCTCCTCGAGATTGAAACTGACATCTGTAAATGACACACCACCATCCACCGTTTCGAATATTGATCGCACGCCGTAATTAGAAAAAATCACCACGAAATGATCCGCGTTTTCAGGGTTAGCAGAGATGGAAGATATGTGACCATTATCAGGAAACAATTCGGAGGCGACTGTAGCCACAGAATCCCTTAAAGCATCGGAAGCATTGATGACTTTAACAACAAATGGACGTTCATTAAAAACTCCTGCTAATAAAATGTTTTCTGATCTTGTCATTTCAATAGCGGTATAAATTCCATTCCCAACTCTTGCGTCCGCTATTTTATGCCAATTAACTGGTGTTGGACTTTGTGAGCCACTTGGTATCTGAGCTAGATTCTCATTTCTCCAAATAGAATTACCGTCCAACAAGAACATTCGATTAGCATTGGCAGGGTCGAGTACATAAGGGTTCACAAATAGATAGTCTTCACGATCTTCTCCTCCTCCCTCTGATGGATCTACCCTCGCAAAATCTGCAAGAGTGTAATTGCTATTTAACTTAAGCCTGTATATCTGTGCATTTTGAAAGGAAACATATACGAAATCTCTATTTGCCGTAATAGCACAATAAGACCCATCACCACCAAGAATTCTATTCCAAGCAGGGTTGCTACCCAATCCATCTCGGAGATAGCTACCATTATCTTGCAAGCCGCCTAGTATTTCGCTTGTGGCTTCATCATGCCGCTGTGTGATCGTATAAAACTGCGAAGTAAGATATCCGGAGTTGCGGGCTCTCCACGTTACAGAGTCTGCGATGATATCTTCTGTCAATCTTATCCCACCATCATTCGCAGAGATCGCCCTTGAGGTGTTGGAGGGGACGAAAATTAAACCATGCTGATCTGGGTAATGTCCACTATACACTGATGTGCCATTCTTTGGGTCATACCCTCCGATCCATTTAGTTTGGTCTTTTGACGAAAACCTATTCGTAGATCTATAGAGGTTTGTTCCACCGATAAATACAATTTGTTCATCACTTGGATGAACCTCTACAACCATATTATATCCGGACTGAGTATTAAATTCTCCACTCTCCTCTCCAATTGGTGGAATATTGTTACTCAAGCCAACCCAACTTCCACGCACCTGACCTTCTGAAATACTCAAAACATCAAACCTCCAGAAATGAACATCTATATCCCCCTGTGTAAGGAAATAAATTTGATCCCCGCTACTATTGAAACCCATCACGGTACGCTCGTGGTATTCAACAAAGGTTAGTGGCGTAATGTCTTGCCAATCCTGACCATTCTCCGAAAAATAAAACCCAGCATTAGGCGCCAATTCACCGTCTACTGAGCTTGCACTGCTCAGCGTAGCAAAGAAATTTCCTGAAGCCGTCTGCTTGATGGAAGTATAAAAAGACGAATTGATTTCATTAACATCAGACCCAGTGGGTATATCCAGCAGATCCACTCCCAGCACTGTCTCCCAATTCTCTCCTCCGTCCAAAGATTTGATTATCCCTCCAAAGGCAGCGATCAGAATTTCATCTGTCGCAGTATTATTTTCATTTACTTCTATATTCCAGATATACTGAAAAGGACTTGAAAACCGATCTGGAGTAGTATTCAGATGCGTACTCTCAACCAAATCCCAAGACTCTCCTTTATCAATCGAATGATAGAGACCCGCTCCCCGATATGGAGCCAACAAGCTGCGAGCAGAATTACCGATAAGCTCCCCAGTACCAAAGTACCAGTTATTCTCCTTACCAAATCTCTTATCCTGAGCAAGACAAGAAACACTATTTCTTAAGGTCGGGTCGGAAGTTCTTCTCCAGTTGCTTCCTCCATCCGTTGATTTCCAAATTCCTCCTGACACTCCTCCGGCAATGATGGTTTTCTCATCCAGAATATCTAGTGCTACCCCTCTCGTTCTACCACCTACATTAGATGGGCCAGCCAAATCAAAAGTGTTCGCCGAAATTCTTGAATCAATACTTTTAGCATAATTTCTTTTAGACTTTATTGACTCTGAAAAGGTCAATTCGCGTAAACGTATATTATAAGGTATATCTCCAGTCATTGGGTCGCGTAGCAAGCGTTCCTCATATTCAGCTCTTGCTATTGGATTTTCTTTTGAAGATATGCCGGTGGATTCATCAACAAATGACAAAGAAAAGTCCAGATTGATCGGGTCAACCTGGACTAATCCAAAGGCAATGAAAGTAAATAAAATCAGGAGATATGACTTCACTATTCAACGACCGTATTGACCTTGTTTAACCGGCCTTCTTGAAGTTTAGCTGTTCTTACTCCCTCACCATCGTTGTTCATATCGCCCTTTCTGGCATCTATGAAATAATGAATAGGCTCTACGTCTGTGAATGTCACGCGTCCTTTCTTATCCGTAATGGCCTCAGCTACAGCATTTTCACCTACTCGGTACTCTTCCTGGTCTTTGTAGATAATTACTTTCACCCCTTCGGTGATATTACCCAAGCCATCAATTACCGTAACCCTCAACTTAGTAGGTAGTAACTGATCCTCCGGTGCTGGAGATGAAAAAGAAAAAAGACCTAGAAAAAAAAAGGTGGTAAGAACCTTGAATGTGTAATTCTTCATGTTAGTTTTTAATTTTATAACCTATCCAAACTCAAATAAATATTCAGCCAATATATCAAAGCTGACTGGATCATTGTACGATCTGTCGCTATAAGTGTTAGCCACAAATTTGAGATAACTTGGCTGATCATTCACCAAGATATATTCTATCAAAATATTGCCATAGCCTTGATCAAAAAGCTTACCCGATTCCGTCTGTCTTGGCTTGAGGTAGTGCTTTTCTACAGACTCTATAAAATCCCCTTTATCAGTGATCGTCAGATCACCGTTTGATCGTTTATAGCCTAAAACCTCTACTCGCTCGGCCAGCCAATCGAAGAAGAATTGAAAGTGCTGCCGATCTAACCTGCTATTAAATGATATTGCGAAACCGTTCGACTGAGAGCTGTTGAAAATATGAACATCAGGTTCACCAATTCTATTCTTAAGCTTTAAATAATAGGAGTCAGCAACTTTTCTTAAGAAATTAATTGGTTCGTCCGACTGTACCCAGTCCAAATATCCATGACGATAAGCATCACTCCTTTTGAGGGATTCAAAAGTCAAAATCTTATTTTTTTGCATGCCTTTTGGGAAAAGGCTGTCATATATCTGATCAAAAACCGTCATGCTATTTAATAACTGTAACCGAACCAAACTGTTCCAGAGTTCCAAGCTCAGGTTCTAAAGAGCTTGTGAAAAGCATTCGGTAAGCATAGGTACCTTGGAGTACTTCTTCTCCCACGAACTCTCCCGCCCATCTGAAGTTTTTGTTATTTGAATAGAAGACCACATCACCCCATCGATTCAAAATGTAAATCTCAAATTGGTCTACAAAATCATTCGGGAAAACCTGCCACTCATCATTCATTCCATTTCTATCACCAGGGCTAAATGCATTTGGTGCAAAAATGGAGCGATAGCATTCTGTAGATACACTTAACTGAACCGTATCAATCTGTAAACAATTAGGTGGATTCAAATCTCTTACTTCTACATAATAAACACCACTATCCAAATCAGATATCTCGTACGACGATGAGAACAAATCTTGTGTCGAAGTAAAAACCGTATCACCCAATTCATCAAACACATTGATGTTGATTCGAGAAGGTATCCTTTGATTGAAATTTACCATGATGTCACTCGTACGCGCACAGTCGTTTAGCGCTACCGCTTCCATATCAAATGGAGCATTGTCTTCCAATTGAATAACCTGATAATTATTACATCCGGTTACTGCATTCTCTACCCTTGCGGTATAGGTACCTGCGGCGAGACCTGTAAAAGCTGGCGTTATACCTGGCCCATCAAATGTCAATCTACTCGTGACTATTGGTTCTTCTAAGGAATAAATATATGCACCCGTGCTATTGATATTCAAGCTAAATGCTCCATCAGCTACTCCACAATTAGGAGTGACTATCTCCGCTTGCGTATACGCTGGTGTTGCTTGAATGGTCACCTGCAAGGTATCTCGGTAGGTACATCCTGAGATATCATTGGTGACCTCTGCGATATAGGTATAATCTCCTGCAGCTACATTATATATAGCATGCGTTCTCTGATCTCCAACTAGTACCCCATCACGATACCATTCATACATTGGGCCTGGGTCATTGGTATCCAAAACCAACGAATCATCGGCACATATCAAACGATCACCTCCCAAGTCTATGAAAGATTCATCTTCACCAATGAATACCGTCAAAGTATCTGAACTGCAGCCATCTGAATTGATGATTGCTACATCTACAATCGTAGGCTCGAAGAATGTGGCTTGCCTTGTAGTATCACCTGATGACCAGTAGTAACTGAAGTTTGGGTCATCAACATTCCATGCGAATAACGTCACAAATGAACCACAAAGAGAAGTATCTGAAGGAACCGTAGGGATCTGAGGAATGTTAAAAACTTCTAAGGTATCGGTAAAAATACTATCGCTATCACATCGATTACTTAGCGTTAAGTTCACTACATAAGTACCTGGTCTTAGGTAGGTGTGTAATGGGTTCTGCTCACTAGAAGTAGCTGTAGTATCACCAAAATCCCATAAATAAGTTTCGATATTAGCATCTCTTCCCGTTGCTCCAAATGAAGTAGGTTGTCCTGCGCAAGCTATTTGTGTGGTGATCCCGGGAAGTGGTGGAGCTGAGCTTACTTGTTGACTAAAATTTGGAAGTCCCAATCTAGATGTCCTGCCCAACAGATCAATACCCATCTCTACATAACCAGAAGAGGCATCATCTCCTCCAGGGGAGTTAATAGACCCTACCTGCATTTGACCATCTATCGCAACATAGATCACGCCATCTGGACCTCTTTGAAGCGCCCCATAGCCCCCTAATGCAGTATTGGGGAGTTCAAATTTTGTAGCCATTATATCCGCTGCAGCATTATCAGTATTTAAACTATCCAAATCATACTGCAGAATCTTCGAGCTAGTACTGACATACATTTTCAGCCCGTCTCCAGAGAATTCTAATCCATAGGCTTGATCAGTCTCAACGATATCTATTACACGAGAATTATTAAGACCGCCAGAGATAATATCAAAATCTAAAATATCAATTTGATTAGGGCTGCCAGGAATCACTGTGGCTACCAGATTACCCCCAGGAGAAAACTTCATATAACCGGTGGCATTTGGCTCTTGCTGATAGATATGTTCCTCACCCGCTACAGAATGCTCAGCATTTGCTATTCCTAAGTCGTTTACCTGATATGCTCGAAAATGTCTGTTGCCATATTCATGACTTAAGAGCCATGGCGTGCCAGTAAATCCAGAGGCTGTAATGCGCTCTGTACTGCACTCCACCAACGGAATATTCTTAACAGATACTTGACCTCTTGCCGTATCTGCTTTCATATCGACGATTGATAATTTCATATTAAATGTGAAATCACCATAAACCTCTTCGGTAGTGAAGACATAAAACATGGTATTGTCATTGACAAAAGGTAATATCATGGCTGACTGTGCTGCTGTACTGTCCCCTCCAATGTTTGATCCATTGACCATCACCAGATGTTCCTTGTTCCAAACTGTGGAACCATTAGTGTAAAACAGCAATTGACCGTTTTCATCAGACATAGTCGCGCACCCTTCATCTGACTCCAGCATCCCATCTAGCAAAGCCGCCGGTGGAGAGCTATTAAAATCCAATCCCGCCAGATCTCCAAAATACCATTGGTTAAAAACCTGACGTTGCACACCGTACTCTGTCACAATAATATCATCGAATGAAGTACACCCAGAGGTGCCGACTACTTCAACCCAATAAGTTCCCGCTGTGTCTACTTCGATCGTTTGAGTCAATTCCCCTGTATTCCATAGATAACTGATTCCTGTACCTGCATCAAGCATCAAGATTTCATCAACACATATCGTGGTATCATTTCCTAAGTCCACAGCTGATGCTGTGTCTGCAGCAATTATGTCTACAGGCTGAGATCGAAACTGCACATTATCATCTAATTCCACCACCAAAGTGACCATGCCGCCAAATGTACCTGCGTAAGTGTGTATCGCTACAGGACCTTGTCCAAATGACCCATCTCCAAAATCCCAGAAAAAATTATTCGGCAATGGAGTAACATCTGCAATGAACTTGGTCGCTGACCCCTGACAAGAATCTAGATAAGTGAAACTCATATTGAAGTAACCACCAAACACATTATCCGGAGCAAATTCCGGGAATTGAGTCCCTTGGAAGTCAGCATCAAAAGACATTTCGGTATAAAGCACTCCGACACTTACAGCACTATCTGGTCGATTAATAGTCCCAACATTAAATGGCCCTCCAGCATTTGTCTGATATAAATGATAAATGTTACCATCTACTGCTCTTCTAAGACCATAACTGGCAAACAAGCCAGTATTGATAACTGCCGCAATGGGCGGATTGGCACTAGTTGTATCAGAAAAATCAATCTGATAAATATCACCAGAATTGGTGCCATCTCCTGTTCGTGATAAATACAATTTAGAACCATCATTTGACCACTCTAAGTCATAAACGACTTGTAATCCCGCATCAGAAAACCCTGAATTAATTACTCGGCTATTGAATGTTAAATCCCCTGTTACATTGTTAAAATCCAGTAAAACAATGTTCCTATTGGCATCAATAGGGGCAATTGCTAAAGTGGTACCCGTAGTGTCTTGTTTTAGGGAAACCGCCGAAGCTTCAAATTCGGCCACTCCATTCGGGAAAATATCAAAAGAGGTACTTGTTCCTAGACCTCCGGTGTTAATCTCTGTGACCAAAAACTCCAAAGAAGTAGTATCCTGAGTCAACAACCAAAAGCCGTTGCTTCCAGGATCTTCATAAACCTTCATTACTTCACCTTGATTAATAAGACCCGTTGGTTGCGCTACGGTTCCTTCTATATCTCCCAATGGAAATTCCGTAACGGACGAATTACCCGCCAAATCGGCATTGACTGTAGTAATCAGAATCTCAGTTCCTGAATTGGTAAAAATAAAATATCGTGAGGTGTCTCCCGGTACTGGACAACTTACTACCGGTTGGATTTTGGTCTGATCTCCGCCTAACCGATCTGCCCCGAGTCCTGGCAAAACCTGATGACTACCATCAAAAATCAAATCTCCATCTGAATAGAATAGAAGATTTCCTTTTCGCATGTGCGTGATTACGGTTGACCCTTGAGAACCAAACGGAGTGGCTTGATCTTCGAACAAATTGAATTCGCGAGAACTTTTATCAAAAATTAAAGCCTCAGCACTGTTACCAAAATACCACTGCGTTTCGGTGATGCTTTGAGCCATAGAAACACCACTTAGAAGCAGCATTGCACTAAAAATAAGAAAAACACCTGGTCTAAAAATCTTTGACATGAATATTATTAGGGTTAATCAGGAACAAAATGTCCTAATCATCACAACACCTCGTAAATTTAGCACAAAATACTAACGGCATTGTTTACGTTACATTACCTAGTTTAGCAATTTTATATCATTATCGAACGCAAGGCACCTTTGACTTCCAGACAAGCATATATTAGACTACCCTTAATCGTCACCACTATTGGTGCTTTGATGATCGGTCTATTATGCTCTAACAAGGCACAAGCACAAGACCCTCAGTTTTCTCAGTATTACGCAGCTCCAATGTATCTAAACCCAGGTTTGGTTGGGATAAATCAAAAGGGACGGGCCGGAGTAAACTACAGAAATCAGTGGCCGCAGATTGATGCCAATTACGTGACTTACTCCTTCTACATTGACTACTTCTTTGAGGATAGCAATAACGCGCTTGGGCTCATTGTGAATACGGATCAGGAAGGTATTGCAGGTTTGAAATCCACCAACGTGGGCTTGCAGTATGCTTATCAAGTTCAGCTGGATCACAATTGGACATTTCGTCCTGGAGTGGAAGTCTCCTACTATTGGCGAGACATCAATTTCAATGCGCTGACTTTCGGTGACCAATTTGATAATTCAGGACTGGTTAGACCGATTACGGGTGAAACCTTCAATACTGGATTGAGTGCAAGGTTTTTCGACTTGGCTTTTGGTGGCGTACTTTATGGAAAGAATCTTTGGCTGGGCACCTCTATGCACCATATTCTAGAGCCCAATCAGGCAATTGCTGGTGGTGATGCACCATTGCCAAGAAAATTTTCCGTTCACGGTGGATATAAGATTCACTTTTCCGATTTAAGCCCAAGGGCGCAAAGATCCGTTAGGGGAAGAGAGCGGAGCATGACGCCTTCATTGAACTATAAGCAGCAAGGTGCTTTCAAACAATTAGATGCTGGAGTCTATTTTACGCTTGAGCCCATACTATTAGGTGCGTGGTATCGTGGACTACCGATAGATGGTATCGAAGGATCAAAAAACCGAGAGGCAATCATTAGTATGGTGGGCTTCAATCAGCGTAATTTAACAGTAGGCTATAGCTTTGATTACACCATTTCTGACTTGGGAATTGGTAGCGGTGGCGCACATGAGATCTCTCTGATCTACACATTTAGCCTAGCGGATCCTCGCAAGCCTCCAAGAGAAGTGCGTGAGCTGAGGTGTCCGGTTCCGTTTATTTTTTAAATGTGAAGTATGGCTTTTGGTTCAAGAAAATAGGTCCCCCTATCTGCATTTCACTACGCTTCATTTCGTCGGGGAATGACGGTGATGGTTTTATAGCAAGCGCAGAAACAAACTCCAATGCCGATCGTCAATCCACTGCGTAACGCAGCGGAGACAGGGGAATCTATTTGACTCAAAAGTAGAAAAACTCAAATTCCAAAAAGTCTCTAAAGCAAGCTGACTAAATTTGCAATACAATATTCTCACTTCATGGATAACAACGACATACTCCGCCGTATTAGATACACCTTCGAACTTAGCGATGACAAGATGATCAAGCTATTTTCTCTTGGAGGACTGGAAGCAACTCGCGCTGAAGTGAGCGATTGGCTAAAAACTCAAGACAATCCAGAACAGAAACAATTGATTGATAAGCAGCTGGCAGCTTTTCTAAATGGCCTTATTGTAAAAAACAGAGGCGCCAGAGACGGTGAGCAACCAAAACCTGAGAAAAGTCTAAATAACAATCTGATAATGAGAAAGCTAAAAATTGCTCTAAACTACCGAGATGAAGATATTATCGATGTTTTGGATTTAGTGGATTTACCTATTGGAAAGCACGAAATAAGTGCTCTTTTTCGAAAGCCTACACAAAGTCAATACAGAGTTTGCAAAGATCAATTTCTAAGAAATTTTATTTTTGGGTTACAAGTGAAGTATAGAGGTAATGAGCCAGTTTAAAAGGATTCAATCACCACTTTGGCTGAAATATTTTATTTTAATTTCACGTTGCTCGAAAATTAGATATTAAATAGCTCTTTGGGCTAAAGTGAATTTTCTATCACGAATACATCATTTTTAACTATCCTCGCCACTTATCTTAAAATTACAGAATGACGGAGACAACAATTTATACTATCCTACTAATCATCATCACATTTGATTTTGCGTTGGAAAGAACACTCAGTTATTTAAACGATAAGACTGCCAAAAATCCTATCCCTCAAGAATTAGCAGGCATCTATGATGAAGAAAAATACAACAAATCTCAAAAGTACAATTTCATAAGCGGCAGGTTCGGTGCACTATCAGCTACGTTTAGTTTTTTATTAACCCTATCAGCGTTGTATTTTGGTTGGTTCGGGATGTTGGACAAATGGCTGAGAGGTTTCTCCCCATTTGAACCAGTCACAACCTTACTGTTTTTTGGTGTGCTTTTCATTATTTCCGATTTCATTTCCACTCCCTTTTCTTGGTACAAGACATTTATAATAGAAGAGAAATTCGGATTCAATAAGATGACACAAAAGACTTTTTGGGTGGATAAAATCAAAGGTTATCTATTGACGATTATAATTGGGGGAATCCTGCTAAGCCTTTTAATCTACCTAGTCATGGCCATGGGAAGTAATTTTTGGATCTACTTCTGGATGATCATCACTGTAGTGATCCTCTTTCTCAATATGTTTTACACATCTTTATTCCTTCCGCTTTTCAATAAACTCACAACATTGGAAGATGGAGAACTGAAAGACTCGATAACGGATTATGCGAAAAAGGTCGACTTCCCATTGAGCAATATCTTCATAATGGATGGCTCCAAAAGATCAAGCAAGGGAAATGCCTTCTTCTCTGGAATCGGAAAAAAGAAAAAGGTAGTACTCTTTGATACCTTGATAGCAAACCACACAATAGAGGAACTCACCGCCATTTTCGCTCATGAGGTTGGGCACTTTAAGAAGAAGCACATCATACTTGACACTATCATGAGCATAGCTTCCACAGGATTGATGCTTTATTTGCTTTCGCTGATGGTTTTCAATAGTGAGGTGAGTTGGGCAATGGGTGGAGAAGTAAGCGCATTGCACCTCAATATGCAGGCCTTCGGGATATTGTATACTCCGATATCGCATCTCCTTAGTTTGTTTGGGAATGGGCTCAGCAGGAGAAACGAATATGAGGCTGATACTTATGCCGTGACCACCTACAAAAGACAGCCGTTGATAGATGGCTTGAAGAAGCTAAGTGGAGACCAGCTCTCTAACCTTACACCCCACCCGGCCTACGTATTTGTCCATTATTCTCATCCTACATTGCTTCAGCGAGTCAGAGCTATGGAATTAATCAATTTTAAAGGTGCATAACTGCACCAAAATTGAAGACAATCAGGCTCATGGGTTTGAGGTTGAACAAGAGTTAAAGTAATTTGCCGAGAACAAACTCAGCTTAAAAAAGCTCATGTTTCAAGTCAGAGAACATATAAATAAACATCTTAGAAGCCTTATAGTGGCTTTAAGTTTTTTCGTCTGCAGTCTGCTAGTAGGTTTTCTTTGGTTCCATATAATGGAGGGACTTAGTCTGGTTGATGCTTTTTACATGACCGTCATCACGGTGAGTACAGTAGGCTTTAATGAGGTACAAACAATAAGTAGGGCTGGTCGCATTTTTACCTCTTTTTATATTCTTCTTAATCTTGGACTCTTTACTTATATAGTCTCTGTGGTCACGAGCTACTTTTTTGAAGGAAAACTCAAGAATATTTTCAAAAATTATCGATCTGAAATGGAAATCAACAAGCTAAAAAATCACGTAATTGTCTGTGGTTACGGGCGTAACGGAAGTAAAGCAATTGAAGAGCTTCACAAGAGTGGCGAAGATTATGTTTTAATAGAAAAAGATCCAGAAATGGAATCTGAAATCCCAAGTCATATCAAATGGTATCTAGGAGATGCTACAGAGGATGACAGACTCAAATCTGTAGGGATTGAGCGAGCAAAGGCCATCATCATAACTACGCCTTCTGATGCAGCCAATGTATTCATCACATTGACAGCCAGACACTTAAATGATAAAATAAGAATTCTTGTAAGAGCGTCCAGCCCCGAAACAGAGAACAAATTATACAGAGCAGGTGCAGATAAAGTGGTTATGCCCGCTATCCTTGGCGGAATGTTTATGGCGCAGCTCGTTACCAAACCAACAGTCATCGAATTCCTTGACTTACTCAATGGAGTATCTTCAGAAACAAGCTATCACTTGGAGGAGGTTAGCTATGATCAGCTCAAACCTGAATATCGCGACAAGACCTTGATGCAACTAAATATACCCGGCGCAACAGGAGTAATCGTGATAGGAGTAAAAGACAATATCAAAGGAATTATCCCAGGGCCTTCTGCCGACACCTTCATCGGTGA
>CAYGPP010000105.1:11223-14226 GCA_964351885.1 uncultured Marinoscillum sp. | reverse complement strand
TACCTGGTGGGATGCTTTCTATCTCTCCCCTACTCACCCTAAAACCATCGCGCATACTAAGGATGTAGTGAACATGTTTATGAACGAATGGGGATTTGACGGACTCAAGCTGGATGGACAGCACATGAATGCTGTTGCCCCGGACCATAATCCGAATAGCGGCTTAGATGACCCAGAAGAAGCTCATGAAAAACTTCCTGAATTCTTCAAAGTGATCTATGATGAAGCGTTGAGGATCAAACCCAATGCAGTTGTTGAAAATTGTCCTTGTGGAACTTGTATGAGCTTTCACAATATGGCTTATATGAATCAAGCTGTGTCGTCTGATCCTACTTCCTCATGGCAAATAAGACACAAAGGAAAGACCTACAAAGCCCTAATTCCTAACACGGCCTACTATGGCGATCACGTGGAGCTAAGCGATGAAGGCGAGGATTTTGCAAGTTCATTTGGTATTGGAGCTGTTCTAGGAACTAAATTCACTTGGCCAAAGGACAACCCTAAACAAGAGTCATCTTACGTTTTGACACCTGAAAGAGAAGTCAAGTGGAAAAAGTGGTTTGGTCTGTATGATGAGAAAATGCTCTCAAAAGAAAAGTATCTCGGAGATGTGTACGACATAGGTTATGATAAACCTGAAACACACCTTATAGCAAAGGGAGATACGCTTCATTACGCTTTCTATGCAGATGATTGGACTGGTGATATTGAGCTACGAGGCATGAATGAAGGCTCGTACATTGTTCGTGATTACTTCAATGGAAAAGATCTCGGTGAAGTAACCGGGCCATCGGGTAAAATAAATGCTGACTTTAGTGATTTTCTCCTTCTTGAAGTTTATCCAAAATGATTTCTAAGAATTGCTTTGTATTGCTCCTATTCTTAGGATTTTCACTTACTTGTACCGCTCAAGAACAGCCCAGAATATTCCAAATAGAGGGTGTGGCAATAGAAGGTTATGACCCTGTAGCCTTTTTCACGTTAGGTGAACCGACTAAAGGAACTGAAGAAATAAGCTATGAATGGGCTGGTGCAGAATGGCGATTTGCTTCTGAAAAGCATAAAACCATTTTTACTGAGAATCCAGACAAATACGCTCCACAGTTTGGTGGATACTGCGCTTGGGGCATGAGAGAAGGCTACAAAGCCGAAACCCAGCCCAAAAAGGCATGGACAGTATTTAATGATAAACTTTATCTTAATTATAACAAGGGCACATCCAATGGCTGGCGAGAAGATAAAGAAGTGAATATTAAAATCGCTGAAGAGAACTGGTCTCAAATAACCCACAAGTAACTGAGTAGCACGATGATTATTTTTCCCCGCCCCTTCGCTATCGCCATTGATGATCTTGGTTGGATGCAGGGGCCCAATGACGGTAAAGACGGATATGGTCCATTCAGAACTGGGATAGATAGGAAAATGAACCTTCAGGACTATCAAGCTGTCATAGACCTAGCGAAAAAAGTAGGCATACGCCTGCAAGGCCTATTTATTCTTGGGGAGCTCGATCGAGAAAACATTCTTGGAGCCTTTCCTACTACGACCTACCAAAGAGAACTCTGGGATAACTCAGAAAACATTTCTGACCTTCAGGTTGAGATGATGGAATTAGTAAAGCGAGAGTCTGCTTTTCTGGAATTCTCATTGCATGGAGTTGGTCATGAATTTTGGCCAGAAGATGGCGTGAGAAGGAGAGCCGAATGGTACAATACGGAGGACAATCATCCTTGGCCAGAGAAAGAAATCAGACAGCATGTTGAGTGTTTCATAGCAATCATGAAGCAGTATGGTATCTCCAAAGAAAATGGACATTCGTTTCCCGAAAGCTTTGTCCCATGTGCTTACAGCTATTACTGGAATCCAAATGGTCCCTATAGTCTTGGGAGCGTACTTTCTGAATATGGTGTGAAATACGCCAATACTGATTTTAGAGAGATTCAAGAATGCAACCCTCCCGAAGGGGAATGGAGTGCAGGTTTTGATCACGGTGTGCATGTGATGAACCGCTACAACTATGGTAATCTCTGGGATGATGAAGGCCAGCTTCCTACATTGCCCCTGGAGGATCATCGTACTGAGTTCATAGAAACCCACTGGCCTAATTTACTAGCTTCTAATGAACAGAATCAAGAAGAAGTCACCAATACTTGGGTAGCGTATTATCATCAAGTACAGAGAGCCTCTGAAAGGTATTGCTCCAAAAATACCAGTCAGCACCATTCTCAATGGTTGTATAACAAGTACACACATATCAAAGAAGTAATTCCTGGAGTGGTGTCACTGGACAACACGCAAATGCCAGCTGAGGCTTTCAAGGAGTTTTTCCCTGGAAACCTTGTTTTGAAAATCAAACTTCCAAATGGACAGCACATCTCTGAAGCAGAGATAGATGGAGAGACAGTTCCAGGATATTTTGAAGATCAGGGTTTTGGGTTTATCTACTTACCTCCTCTGCTCCCTAGAAAACACGAACTTACCTACGCTATTGGTAGCTTTATACTTCCAAATGTTATCTGGCATGATGGTACTTCTAATGTTTTCGAAGTAAGGAACGAGGAAAACCTAATGAAGATCACACTTTGTCTTTATGGAAGGCAAACCCTGAAAATCAATACCAACCGCCTACCAAATATGATCCAATCAAATAACCCTGGCATTAGTATATTAGACTGGGAAGCACATGGCGATCTTCTTCATGTTGATTTGGAAGGACATGATCTTCAAGGAGAGTCTGGAGTAATTGAAATCAGTTTCTAGCATTCCAAAGACAAATCTTCATTTCCCAAATCAGAATATACATTTTTACATGATAACCGAACATTTTCCAATTTTTATTACCAGATGTTATAACTTAACTCCGAGTGAAAATTGGGAGATCCGTAATATCTACAATGACCGTTACCGTTCTGCCCCCTTTGTAAGTTTTGCCCTTATAACTCCACTTTCCTTTAGGAAGTAATACCTTTCTTTCTATTGCACCTTTCGTCAATACAGGAGCAA
>CAYGPP010000105.1:0-11213 GCA_964351885.1 uncultured Marinoscillum sp. | reverse complement strand
CCTCACTACCAAGCATAAACTGATCTTTCACACTATCAAAACCCTGATTCGGGAATTCGTATTCCATCAATCTCACAATTGGAGCCCCATTTTCAGTGGCTTCATCTAAAAGCTTTAGAATAATTGGTAAAAATTCCTTTCTGGTTTCGATGGCATTTTTGACTGCCACCAAATTATCTTGATCTAGCACCCTCCATGGAGCAACAGAAAACTGCATCATAGGCATCAGTGCATGTATTTGTGCTGAACGGACGATCAGTTCCTGATCTATTGACTCTAAATCGAGAAAAGATCCGAATTCTCCACCACCAATCATGTCCGGACAGTTGAAAGGGTAGCCTAGTAGTCCTTGCAGCCCAATTTGAGGAATCAACTTTTGCAGATCAACCCAATTGTGTCCCTTGTCATGTAATCTTTGAGCAAGAGGTTGACCTCCCATTTTCCAAGTTGCTCGGTATTCGTTCAATGGATACTTGAGTCCGAATTGTTGAAAAGAATAGGTGTGATCATTTGGCGTGGCTAAAGTATCAAACGCCATCATTGGCGTATCATAGAAATAGGTATCTCCCGCATCCAGCTTAAAACCATCCACTCCGTAATCCGATTGAAGGCGATTTAACTCACCATCAAACCAATCAATAGCATCAGGATTGGTGAAATCAAGAACTGCACTTGCGCCGTTCCACCACCTGACCAAAAGTGGATTTGCACCATCACTGGTCTTGATCAAGCATCCTTTTTTAGACAATGCTCTATAAACATCGCTATCGGGACTTACAAATGGACAAACCCATACCATTACTTTGAAACCCATGCTGTGAAGGCTATCAATCATTGATTTTGGAGATGGAAATCTGGAAGCATGAAAGTTCCATTTTCCATAATCCTCCTGCCAGTTATCATCAATCATAATGGCGCCTATTGGAAATCCATTTGCTTTGATCGCATTAGCATATCTCAATACATCGTTTTGATTCTGATTGTAAACCAACTCGATCCACGTGTTGTATTGAGGTTGCCGAAAGAGGAGATCGTCTGGTCTTTTACCCGAAGGAGGAAAGTAATTTTCCGAAGCATGAGCAAAAGCGTCTTTCAAGGTAGCCCCTGCTGTAGCTAGCACTAACGACTCTCCATAAGATTTAACGGATAAAACCCCCTTAGCTATTGTATAGGAAATGGGTGACTCAGACCAAATCACCCTTCCCTTATTAGAAAGCAATAATGGCTGAGCCTGATTCCCCTTATTATTACCCAAAAGGTTTATTGCATATTCGCTATCAAATGGCATGATATGTCCATCCCAAACTGCACCGCCCCACCACTGTTCCTCGGGCAGTACCAGTACTTCAAGGGTGTCTTTCACTCCTTGCCCGTGGCTGATATTTGAATCAATCAGAAAAAGGGAAAAAACAAAAACCACCTTTAATAGTGAAGTGAGCTTCTCTCTTGTGATAATCTTATCCATAACCCTCTCACCTTTTAAAATCATAACCTACCATCAAAACAAACTCTTTTGAACCTAAGTCTTATCAAATGATAACGTATCTAATAGCGATCATCAAATCCAAAAATTGGTTTTCTTGACAACCATCCTCCTCGTGTAAAATCGGGAAAAGTTATAGGCTCACTTCCTTTGATAATAGACTCTTCGGTCATGCAAGTAACTGCCGCCCAAGACACACAGTCATAGACATCCATAGGCATGGCTTC
Source organism: uncultured Marinoscillum sp. (assembly GCA_964351885.1). Classification (GTDB taxonomy): domain Bacteria; phylum Bacteroidota; class Bacteroidia; order Cytophagales; family Cyclobacteriaceae; genus Marinoscillum. The sequence continues at coordinate 9,503 of CAYGPP010000105.1, read as the reverse complement.
ATTTTTCTTAAGGGCTTCCACAAAGGCATGGAGAACAAAAAAGTCCATTCCACCATGTCCAGCTCCTGCACTATCAGACTCGTATTTTTTCCAGAGTGGGTGATCGTATTTCTTCATGTACTCAGCGTCATTCTCCCATTCGTGAGCTGGGCTCTTACCCTCGAAATAGATCCCATCATTTAGGTCCATCCAAATTCCGTCAGTTCCTTGAACTCTAAATCCTAGAGAATAAGGTCTTGGTAGATTGGTATCATGGGTGAGTACGATTGTTTCCCCCTTGGCACATTTAATGACAGTGGTGACAATATCACCTAATTGAAATTCAACGTTTGCATTGGGGTGATTTGGTCCACCCTTAGGATGCTCCACTATGTATTCGTTTAACCCACGCGCTTTTGACGAAGTAGAGGTCAGATAATCGAACCTGTTTCCTCGATTGTTATCAATGTAATTGGCTACCGGACCCAAACCATGAGTAGGATAGATGTCTCCATTACGATGCACCGAATGAGCTGTCCTCCATTTTGCTTCACTATAGGCCTTCTCACCAAACTCTACACCTCCCCCATACAGCTGCTTTCCGTCATTGAATTTCACATGTCTCAAGTCATGCTGATAACCTCCTTGCATATGGATAATTTCTCCAAAGAGATTACTTCTGACCATATTCAATACCGCCATGATATCTCTTCTATAGGCCACATTTTCCAGTATCATAAATGGCGTCTGGGTCTCTTCGTAAGTATTAACTAGACTCCAGCATTCTTCTATACTGAAAGCGCCAGCTACTTCAAGCCCAACAGCCTTTTTAGCTTTCATAGCATCAATAGCCATTGGCGTATGCCATACCCACGGTGTAGCTATGATTACAGCATCAACCTCCTTACTCTTAAGGAGTTCTTTATAATGCGTTGTACTATCTCCGAAGATTGCAGGCTCTTTCATTCCTGCTTTTACGACCAACTCCTTTCCGTCCTTAAGTCTATTTTGATCAATATCACATAAGGCAGTAATAACAATATCATCTCTACTCAGGAGCAAATTCAAATGTCCAGTCCCTCTGGCTCCAATTCCGATGAGACCAATTTTAATTTTACTGTCTGAACTCTTACCAAAAATCAAGTGCGGCGCGGCAAAGGTCGCGGTGGCTGCCAAAGATGATTGAGCCACAAATTTTCTTCTATCCATAGGTTGAATCTTTTAATAAACTAACTTTCGAATCACACTTAAAGATATCATTTAAATTTATTCTTTAATAAGCTTTCGAAACTTTAAGAAAGACATAAAGAAAGTTTTTGAATGATTTAAATTATCTTTAAGTTTCATTTATCACTTTTAAGACCTTAACATTAATGGTTCTAAGCACATTAGATTGGAGTTTCGTAGTTGGCTTTTTTATATTATCTCTAGCTATTGGAATATGGGCAGCTAAAGCCGGAAAAAAAGACTCAGATGACTACTTCACGGCTGGAGGGAAAATGCCATGGTGGATCTTGGGTGTCTCTATGGTGGCGACTACCTTCTCCACGGATACTCCAAATCTAGTCACCGATATCGTGAGACAAAATGGAGTTTCGGGTAACTGGGCCTGGTGGGCATTCCTACTGACTGGTATGCTCACCGTTTTCGTTTATGCAAGACTGTGGAAAAAGTCAGGCGTAATCACAGATGTAGAGTTTTATGAGTTGAGGTATAGTGGACAAATTTCGCGTTTTCTTAGAGGTTTTCGCGCCATCTATCTAGGATTAGTATTCAATGTCATGATTATGGCCACTGTTTCCTTGGCTGCCATTAAAATAGGTGGCGTTTTGATGGGTTTGGAACCTTGGCAAACAGTATTGATTGCAGGAACGATCACAGTAATTTATAGTTCCATAGGTGGATTAAGAGGGGTTGTTATTACGGATTTCATTCAGTTTTTCCTTGCGATAGCAGGTTCAATCATTGCAGCTATAGTAGCACTCAATCACCCCAAGGTTGGCGGTCTTTCCAACCTACTCACCCATGAAAATGTGGTTGATAAGTTAGATCTATTCCCTTCACTTTCTAATCCAGAAGTCTTTGTAGTTCTATTTCTCATGCCATTATTGGTGCAATGGTGGAGTGTTTGGTATCCTGGTGCAGAACCGGGAGGTGGCGGATATATAGCACAGCGCATGTTTGCAGCCAAAAATGAAGACCATTCCATTAAAGCGGTATTATTCTTCAACGTTGCTCATTACGCACTTCGCCCATGGCCGTGGATCATTGTCGCGCTATGTTCATTGGTGGTTTTTCCTGATTTGGAAAGCTTCAAAGTAGCTTTCCCTAACTCTGAGAGTATCATCAATCATGATCTCGGCTACCCCGCAATGCTTACATTCATCCCAGCCGGATTATTAGGCTTGGTAGTTACTTCGCTCATTGCTGCTTATATGTCTACAATATCTACGCACCTCAATTGGGGAGCTTCATACATCGTAAATGATTTTTATAAGCGTTTTGTAAAACCTGAGGCCAGTCAAAAAGAGATGCTTGGTTTGGGAAGATTGCTCACTGTAGGATTAATGATTCTAACGATGTTATTCGCTCTCGTGCTGGACAATGCGCTTAGCGCATTTAATATCCTATTGCAAATAGGTGCAGGTACTGGCTTAATCTTTATTCTAAGGTGGTTTTGGTGGCGAATAAATGCTGCTACGGAATTGGCAGCCATGATTATCAGCTTTCTAGTTGCAATATACTTTGGAGTTATCCATACAAAACTAGGATTCGAGGCAGTGCCTACGTGGTTAGAACTGTTGATTGGTGTAGGAATTACCACTGTTGGCTGGATCATAGTAGCGTTTATCACAAAGCCTACTACTACTGAGGTAATGATCTCTTTTATCAACAAAGTCAATCCCGGAGGCCCTGGGTGGAAAAGAATTTCCTATCAAGCCGAACTGGATGGCCTCTTAACAGCGCAAAAAGAAACTTGGAAAGTACCTGTTGGTATCCTTTGTATGGTGGCAGGAACTATCGGTGTTTACTCCTTTCTCATGGGAACGGGAATGATTATTTATGGTAAATATATCGTGGGAGTAAGCCTATTTCTCATTGCCACAATATGCACGTTTGCAATCAAAAAACTTTGGCCAAAAATCAATTAATACAAGATGAAAGGAATTCTCGTCGTGTGTCCGAACCCTTCTATTGACACCTATGCTTGGATAGATGGTTTTCGTAATGGCATTCCTAACAGGATTAAAAGAGAGGATCGTTACCCTGGCGGAAAAGGCCTTCATGTGGCAATGGCTCTTGCTGAAATGGATATTCCCGTGACCGTTGCAGGTTTTTGGGGAGGAGAAACCGGCAGTTGGATCAAAAAATCTTGTTCCCAGTATTACCCTGAAATCAGCTTTATTGGACCAGATATTGAAGACTGGTCTCGAATATGCTACACTTTCAAATCTCAAGATGATTTTGATGATACGGAAATTTTAGGTCCAGGCCCTGATATAACCCAGGATCAGTTTGATCTACTGATGAGTCAAATCAATGACCAAATTGACCAGTTTAGCATGTTAGCACTATGTGGGTCATGGCCAAAGGGAAGTCCGGAAACAGGCTATCAAAAAATTATTGCGCTAGCTAATGATAATGGACTTAAGTCTTATCTTGACTGTACAGGAATACAGCTCCAAAATGCCTTAAAAGAAACCCCTTTTGGCATTCATTTGAATCGCAAAGAAGTCACCGAACACTTTAAGACTGACTTCACCTTAGCAAAAAAACAGATTCTTGAATTCTGTACAGAAGCAGCCATTACGGACGGTTCAAAGGGACTATACCTGCTCTCAGAGCAAGGAGAGTATCATGCCTTAGCGAAAATTGAAAATGTGGTAAGCACAATCGGTGCTGGTGACTGCCTGGTTGCGGGAATTTTAACCGCTCACTTCAAACAATTTGACAAACAAAAAGTCGCTAATATGGGCGCGGCATGTGGAGCAGCCAATTGTTTGAAGGAAGAATTGGGCATTCTGAACCAAAAAGACGTAATGAAACTCTTTAAATCCTTAGAAGGTTAACTTAATAATTCACTTGAATGAAACAGATACTTTCCATCATAATCATCACAATTTCGTCCTACGGAACTTTTTCTCAAGGATTCGTTGAGATAGCCGAGAGTATTGGAGTTGATTATGATTTCAATACTGATGAATATGGGGGTGGTGTAAGTTTTGTGGATTTTGACCAAGATGGTTTAGACGACCTCACTTTCACCACTGGCCCTGGAGAACACATAAGATTTCATAGAAATACTGGTGCTGGTTTTGTGGAACTCGATCCACTAGTTTCCAATACCTCTGAAACGAAACAGGTTTTATGGATTGACTATAATAACGATGGATTACTTGACTTATATGTCACTTCCGTCAATGAAAACAGGCTTTACAAAAACATAGGAAATCTTAATTTTCAAGATGTCACAGAAACGCTGGGCTTGCCATTGACGGATCAGTTGACATTCACCGCACTTTGGTTTGATTACGACCAAGACGGATGGATTGATCTGTTCACTACATACAGAACAGTGGATGAAAAAGGACGTGTCGAATTGCACCGAAATAATCGTGGAAGCAATTTTGAAAATCTTACCGCAAAAGCGGGCCTTCTTGGAAAAGGGAACAGCGTGCTGACAATGACCAGTTTCGACTATAATAATGATGGGTTGAAAGACCTTTTTCTAGCTCAAGATTGGGAACAAGGAAACCAGTTAATGAGAAACAATGGAAATGGGACATTCACTGATGTGTCAAGGCAGAGTAATACCAACCAAAAGATGAATTCCATGACCGCCACGGTAGCTGATTTTAATGAAGATGGCTGGTTTGATATTTATGTATCTAATACACGTGAGGGCACCATACTGCTCAGAAACAATCAAGATGGCACTTTCACCGAAGTAGCTGAAGAGATGGGCATCAAAATAAGAAGTCTGACCTTCGGTTCTATATTTTTTGACGCAGACAATGATTCTGACCTTGACTTACACATCGTTGGTGGACAAGTGAACTATATGTTTGAGAATGTAGGAAAGGATTTACCTTATAGACGAGTCAATGACGAATGGGGCTTTAGCAAAGATCGATTCTTCAATAATGGATTTAGCGTGGGGGATCACAATGGTGATGGTTACGTCGATCTAGTAAAAAACAGCATGACACTAACGGGAACAGTCAGTGGTGTCAATACTTTTTGGGAGAATCAATTCTCCTCTAATAATTATCTAAGTGTCGATCTCAAGGGAGTTATTTCCAATACTAATGCCATTGGAGCAATAGTTAAAGTTCACCTTGATAACCGCGTGCTTGCACGAAGAATCGCGAGCGGTGAGAGCTTCTGTTCACAGTTGAGCTATACTCAATTCTTTGGTGTTGGTAGCACTGAACTAATCGATAAAGTCGTAGTGGAGTGGCCATCTGGAAATATCACAGAAGTACTTGATGTTGAGCCAAATCAGAGATTGAAGATCATCGAGCCAAACAAAGGATGTACGGATGCTGCAGCATGCAATTACGTGCAGTCAGGTGAATCAGATAATAGATTATGTCGGTATACAGAAACATACTACGACTGCTCCGGATGTCTCAATGATACTGATCAAGATGGAGTATGTGATGAACTAGAAATTACCGGATGCATGGATGTGATGTCTTGCTCATTTAATCCTTCGGCTACAAATGACGATGGTTCATGCACTTACCCAGAAACGTTTGAAATATTGGGGCCTACTCAGGTGAATCCAATGACGGTTAACCAATATGAATATGCTGGAGGCACATCAAGTAATTACTTTTGGGAGGCAGAAAACGGCTCAGTTATTATTGGTCAAGGATCTGGCGAAGTACAGGTTATTTGGCACGAAAACTTACCAGGTACGCTCAGTGTCACAGAAACTAACGCTGATGATTGCATCGGTCAAAAAATCTCTATTGCAATAGAAAAATCTGTTTTAGGCGTTCTGTCCACAAACGTCAATCCGTTCAATATTTATCCTAATCCAGCACAGAATCATACTTATATCAAATTGAATAAAAGCGCTAATGAGATTAAGGCCAGCATCCTTGACTTGCAGGGGAAAGTTCACATTTCTATTACCTTCAATCAAGAAAATGAAAAGTACTTAGATCTCTCATCTCTCAAAAATGGCGTTTACATTTTACAAGTTATTATCGATGGTCAAGTCCATACATCTAAACTTATTGTGGAAAAGCCCTAAAATCCTAAGATGTCAAGTTCACGCCAACGCATATCCCAATTTATTCTACTCGTCAGCTTAAGTTTTACAAGTTTTCAGAGTATCGGTCAAGAACATAGCGTAGCGCGAGAATGGATTGAGGCTACTTTGCATGCCGTTCGAAACGACTTTGCAAGACCCACTGTACATGCTAGAAATCTTCATCATGTTTCTATTGCGATGTACGATACTTGGGCACTATTCGATGATACAGCAGAAACCTACTTACTTGGTAAGTCACTAGGGAATTTTAAATCTGATTTCACCTTACCGAGTAATATCTCACCAAGTGAAAAAGAAAAAATCCTGAGTCATGCGGTTTACCGGCTGCTCACCTTTCGCTTTTCAAATTCTCCAAATCAAGCAGTGACACAGGCCTATTTTGACTCCTTGATGGTCCATTTTGGTTACAGTCTTGATCAAACTTCTATAGCCTATGAAAATGGAACACCTGAAGTAATAGGGAATTTTATCGCATCCGAAATTATTCGTTTTGGTCTTATGGATGGCTCAAACGAGCAAGGTGCTTATGAAAACCTTTATTATGAACCTATTAATTCCTCACTACTATTAACAGAAGACGAGGAGATTTCACTCAACGATCCTGATAGGTGGCAACCGCTAACATTCGAAATATTTATAGATCAGAGCGGTAATACCATTCCAGGTACTACACCTGAGTTTTTAGGTCCAGAATGGGGTAATGTATTTGGCTTTGCTTTGGAAGATACTGACATGACATCTTTTTCACGAGAAGAGTATACCTACAAAGTCTTCCATGATCCCTTAGCTCCTCCATCAGTCAAGGACGAGAACAATGAGGCTTATCTTTGGGGTTTTACGCTTGTATCACATTGGGCATCACACTTGGATACTGATGATGGGGTATTATGGGATATCTCCCCCAACAGCATCGGAAATGTAACCTCCTACCCTGCTTCTCTTGAGGAATACCAAGCATTCTATCTACCAGATGGCGGCACAGCCCAAGATGGATATAACATGAATCCAGTCACAGGAAATCCTTATGAAGAACAAATAGTACCGAGAGGAGATTATGCACGCGTTTTAGCAGAGTTCTGGGCAGATGGACCAGATTCAGAAACACCCCCAGGACATTGGTTCGCAATTTTAAACTATGTAATGGATCAGCCAGAGTTTGAGCCTAAGTATTATGGTTCTCAGACATTTAATGAGCGACTCGAATACGATATTAAAGCCTATTTCACCCTAAGTGGAGCCATGCATGATGCGGCCATAAGTGCTTGGAGCATTAAAGGCTGGTATGATTATATTAGGCCAATATCCGCTATTAGATATATGTGCTCGAAAGGGCAATCTTCAGACGCAACTTTATCTAACTATCACCCACATGGCATCCCATTGACAAGTGGGCTTGTTGAAGTTGTCGGTGATGATGATCCCTTGTCCCAAGATCCGGATAATATTGGAAAAATTAAACTCTATACTTGGAGAGGACACGACTATATAGAGAATACAGAAACAGATGTCTCAGGTGCAGGATGGGTTTTAGGTGAGGATTGGTGGCCTTATCAACGTCCGTCTTTTGTTACTCCTCCATTTGCTGGATATATTTCAGGGCATTCCACATACTCCAGTGCTGCTGCTGAGGTTTTGGCCACAATAACTGGATCTCCATACTTCCCTGGTGGTCTCGGTGAATTCCATGCTGGCAAAAATGAATTTCTTGTATTTGAAGATGGTCCCAGCCAAGACGTCACCCTCCAATGGGCATCCTATAAAGATGCAGCTGATCAATGTAGCCTTTCAAGAATTTGGGGAGGTATTCATCCCCCAGCAGATGATATCCCAGGGAGAGTCATTGGTCCCATTCTCGCAAAATCCGTCATTAAAAAGACTGAAAATTACTTCTCAGGTTCTGTTGTACTTACTAGTCCGATTAGGGAAAAAGCGTTTCATGTTTTCCCAAACCCAATTGAAGGAGAAGGAGAATTAATTATTGAAACTCCATATCTAGAAGCCAGTTTCACCCTCTATAACCTCAAAGGTCAGACGAAAATGGTCGGAAGGCTAGTGAAGGGTAAGAAAGTAATTCTACCAGATCTACCTGCAGGTTTGTATTTTCTTAAGGTTGAAGATGCACTTCGATCAAATGCCCTTGTTAAGAAACTGCTTGTTTATTGAGAAGAATCATAACTCGCCTCACAAATACACAAAAGGAAAAACCACTGACAAATTTTACAATTACTTCACATCTGTCTCAATATAATGTAGGTGGTTATAGACTCATAAAAACTAGTAATTAGTCGAAAACAAATCTTGTAGATTATATGCTCGAATACATTTAATTTGGGCTAAAATAAACTAAGATGAAACAAACTCTCAGCATACTGATATTTGCAATTACCCTTAATTGTTCCTCCCAAAACTTATTCATTTTTTCAAAAACTAATGGATTTAGACATCCCTCTATCGATTCTGGAAAAGAAGCATTTAAGAAAATAGCTGAACAGTCTGAGATTGACGTGACTTTTTCAGAAGATTCATTAACACTTAATTCAAAGACGCTAAAAAAGATTGATATACTCCTATTCCTTAATACCACGGGTGATATACTATCAGCGAAAGAACAGAAAGCCGTAGAAGATTTTATCCGAAACGGAGGAAGGTTTCTGGGGATTCACGCAGCTTCCGACACAGAGTATGACTGGAAATGGTACGGAGGCTTGGTAGGACGATACTTTAATGGTCATCCCAAATTTAAGAAGCTACATTGACTAATGTATCCTTGGTAAATGGAGTAAGAAGTAGCTTACCTAACCAATGGAACAAAACTGACGAATGGTACAACTATAAAACTCCATTTCCAGAACATTTGGAAGTCGTTTTAAGTGTAGACGAATCTAGCTACAGCGGAGGCACCATGGAAGGCTATCATCCAATTGCATGGCGGCATGAATATCAAGGAGGAAAATCTTTTTACACTGGTTTAGGTCATACTGATAAGTCTTATTCTGACCCTCTATTTCTTATTCATATTGAAGAAGCTATAGAATGGTTGATGGAGTAACTCTATAAATATCAATCAATTAACAAAGCTAAATGTTCGATGTAACCCACTACTTATGAAAACATTAATTCTAAGTAATTAGAGAGTCGTATCTTCATCACAAAAAAAATCCTGATATTTCTATCAGGATTTTTTTGTGATTCCACCAGGACTCGAACCTGGAACCTACTGCTTAGAAGGCAGTTGCTC
>CAYGPP010000104.1:0-14354 GCA_964351885.1 uncultured Marinoscillum sp. | reverse complement strand
AAAGAACTGAAAGCAGAAGGTTATGATAGTCTCAGAGATTTGATAATTGATGGTACTATTTCACGCTTGAGACCTGTCTTGCTAACCGCTTCTGCAGCCGCAATGGGATTCTTACCGATGGCCATATCTACTTCTGCAGGTGCCGAAGTACAGCGACCGTTGGCCACCGTAGTAATTGGTGGTTTGATTACGGCTACTATATTGACGCTAGTAGTTCTGCCCGTATTGTACTATATCATGGACGGAAAAAGATTTCAGTTTAAGTCCAAGAAGGCAGTGATACTTTGTGTGCTCATACTACCCTATTTTGGGTTTAGTCAAAGTAAGCCTCTCACGCTTACTGAAGCAATCGCAATAGCCAATGAAAACAATGCGCATTTGAAGGCACAAGGACTCAAAGTACAAAAGCAAGAAGCTTTACGAGGTGCTGCTTTTGAGTTTGAAAAAACCAATGTTTATTATAGCCACGATGAAAACAATATTGCTCCTAACAACGCTGCGTTAAATGTTTGGGGCATTCAACAGAATATTAGTTTTCCAACCAGTTACTCTGTAGAGCGCAAGCTCACTAACACTAAAGTGGAATTGGAAAAGCGCAAATACGCCCTGGAAGAGCACCTATTAGAAGAGCAGGTTTCCAGAGCCTATTACCAAATTATATATCTAAGAGCACTTAAGGGCCAATATCAGCTCCTAGATAGCACCTATGATCGGTTTGCCAATGCAGCAAATAGACGTTTTGAATTGGGTGAATCGAATGCTTTAGAGAAACTAACGGCCCAAAGCCAACAGAATGAAGTTGAGCTTCAATTAGAAATGATTGATACTGATTTGTCCATAGCTCATGTTACGCTTCAGCAATGGATGCAAACTAATGAAGCAGTAGAGCTGGTTTCTGACGACTTAAGGCCAATAATCATTCAGAGAGTAGACACACTCAACCATCCCATGATTCGGTATTTGAATCAAGAACAAATTGTAAATATTCATACTACCAAATCTCAACAAGTTCAATGGTTACCAGATCTCCAATTGGAGTACTTTCAGGGTACTAATAATGCTATTGGGGCACGAACCTATGCTGGCTTTCAGGTAGGTTTGGGCATTCCGCTACTCTATGGAGCGCAAAAATCTAAAGTAAATGCGAGCAAACTAAATCAAAAGGAATCTGCTTTGAGAAAAGAAGATTATCAACAGCATTTGATCGCCCATTGGCATCAGCTTTCCCTTGAGCATGAAAAGAACGAACGAGCACTAAATAATTACTCAGAGATAGGCAAACCCTTGTCAGAATCCTTATTGATAACAGCTAATCGTTCTTTCGAAAGTGGAGAAATCGACTTTTTCCAATACATCCAGACGATTGATCGTGCCGTTCAGATTCGTATCAAGTACATCAATAGTCTAAAAAAGCATAATGATACGGCCCTCTCACTTAATTATTTGAAGAATTAAACTACCCAGATCATGATATTTAATAACTATAACATACTCTCAATTGCTTTTGCATCGCTTATACTTTCGTGTAACAATCCGAATAAACCGAATGAGTCTATGTTAGAATCAGATATAGCAACTGTAGTCGAAGAGAATAAAAATACAAGCTCGGAAAATGACGATAAAATAAACGCTAACCAAAACGGATCGACAATTTCTGTAACGGGTTTTATAGATGTACCACCAGAAAACCGCGCTACGATTAGCCCCTATTATGGTGGCTTTGTCAGGCACATAAATGTACTGCCCGGACAAAATGTGAAAAAAGGTGAAGTGCTCTTCACTTTACAAAACCCAGAATATTTACATGTGCAACAGGCATACCTGGAATCAAAGGAGCAAATTGATTATTTAAAGGAAGAATACGAGCGCCAGGAGATACTTGCCTTTGAAAAAATAGCATCGACTAAAAACTATAAAAAATCCGAGTCGGATTATAAGGTGATGTTAGCCAGGTACCAATCTCTGAAAGAGCAAGTCAAGGTTATGGGTATTTCCATTGCCAACTTGGAATCTGGCAAGTTGACTAGCACTATAGATATAGTATCTACTATACAAGGGAATGTGACAAACATGAGTATTACGAAGGGGGCATTTGTGGATGCTCAGAGCATAGCGGTGACCATCGTGAATATGGATCACATTCACCTGGAACTTGATGTCTTTGAAAGGGATGTGCTAAATATCAAGGTGGGTCAGCAACTTGTATTTAATATTCCTGAATCCAGCACTCAGGATTTTCAAGGGAAAGTGTATCTGGTTAGTAAATTGATCGATCCAAAAAAGCGCACAGCGCAAGTACACGGACATATTACTGAATCTGATAACCTAAACTTTGTACTGGGTATGTTTGTGGAAGCTCGGATAATGGTAGAGGAATAAGTGATTAGAATATAAATCGTTTTATGAGGGTTCGTGTGAATCTAGCCTCCCTATTCTCACTTATTCCTCAAACTGATTCTAGACTCAGAATACAAATCATAAACGGCGATCAAAGATTCAGTGTCAGTTGAATTGGAATAAACCTCATAATCATTGAATTCAACTCTGGCTTCTGCGTATTTCGGAATATACTCCGCTTCATATGCATCCCAAATGATCATTAAGTATCCGTAGCTGATCTTGCTCGCTCTGCCCTGCTCCAGCCAGCTTTCAAAAAGTGCGTCATCCAGTGACTTGGGGAAATCTGATCCATCAAACATATAGCAGGAAGAAGTGCGATTTAATTGAAGAGCAATTTATCCACACTTTCGTACAACTTCAGAACGTAACCTCCCTTTTCTTCCCTGATTAAGAGCTAGCAGTTCCAAGTACTCTGACACATTGATGATCCCAATCGGCTAATCCGAAATCCTGCCTACCATGCAACTCCCTACACTCTTTATCTGAGCGAATAGTCCATTTTGCTCCGTGGCTTCTGGATATCCGAGTGACCTCAGTTTGTCGATAAGCATAGCCCTATCGACTAAAGAAGAATGCCCTACCGAGACTTCACTAGTTTCAAGTTTTACACTGACGCTTTCAACGCCTGCTATGGACGATAATTTTTTCGTGATAGTGTTAACACAGCCTTTACAACTGAGGTTAGCTATATTGATTTTTTCGGTTGTCATTGGTTTTTAATTTATACTTTTCGAATAGTCAAGTGAAGTATGCCTTTTTACTATCCGGATTGCCATTTCAAAGAAACCTAAAAGTCAAGAACATTCTTGTGATAAATGTTACTTCAAAAGATGATTTGAATACGGAAGCAGCAAAGTAGATGGTAATGTCATTTAAAATATTTTAGATAATTATCTATAGTTGCTTCTATTGAAAAACATTCGCTAAATCAAAATATAGCATCAATAACAAGATTATTTTATCGAACCATCAGCCGGTTACTCGAATTATTGTAAAATCTCACTTTATTGAACTAACCATTTTTTCTTCGTGAAGAGATTTTTTTAACTATTTGTACTTTTTATCAGGTTTCAGTCTTTTGACTTATTAGAAGTTGAAATTGATGCTGGTGCTAACTGTATGTATGCTGAATTCAAGGACCGTACTGTTCAGGCGATTGCCAGTGCAACAGAATCGAATGATGGAGATATGATAGGTAGTGGAAAGATCTTCATTCTACCAATTGAAGAAGTAGTAAGACTTAGAACAGGAGAAAAAGGCTCTGATGCCATTTAAGTTAAGTCAGTAGCTTAACAGATATATACCACGGTTTAATAGGTCATTCAGCGTCTTTAAGAAGGGACTTTGGATGACCATTTTTGGTTGCGTCTTTGAAAAATGAGGTTGAATACCTGCAATCCTCAAACATGGCTGTTAAATTTAAAGAACGTAACTAAACTCCTTTATGAAAGACTTATTCTCAGAAGAATTCTACGCGAGGCTATTCGATAGTGCATCACTATGGGTAATTCAAACGTTACCTGCTTTGATTCTCATCATCATCGTATTTCTAATATCGATGTGGATTACAAAAATTCTGCTTCGTAGATTCAAGAAATTGATCATCTCTTACGTCCATAGTGAAGATGAAAGCACAATGGAAAAAGAAAAACGAGCCACTACGCTTTTAAGTATGGCAAGAGGCACTATCATCATTTCATTATGGGCCATTTTCATTTTAATTTTCCTGAAACAGCTTGGAATGGACATTGCGCCAATTTTGGCTGGAGCCGGAATTGTTGGGTTAGCTGTCGGTTTTGGAGCACAAGAACTTGTAAGAGATGGAATTTCTGGTTTTTTCCTAATACTTGAAAACAGGGTAAGAACTGGTGACGTAGTGGCGATAAACGGCACTGGCGGATTGGTTGAAAACCTTAATCTTCGTACGATAACTCTGAGAGATTTATCTGGTGTTGTTCATACCTTTCAAAATGGAAAAATCAACACGCTAGCCAATATGACAATGGATTGGTCGGCTATGGTATTTGATATTGGTGTAGCTTACAAGGAGGATATTGATAAAGTAATTGAGATTGTCAAAGAGGTTGGAGACAAGCTTCAGGAAGATTCGGAATTTAGTAGCAAGATTCTTGAGCCAATCGAAATCTTCGGACTGGATAAGTTTGGGGATAGTGCACTAATTGTGAAAGCAAGGATCAAAACACTACCCATACAGCAATGGAATGTTGGCAGAGAATTCAACAAACGCCTCAAAATCGCATTCGACAAAGAGCAGATAGAGATTCCATTCCCTCACAGAACCATCTACTGGGGAGATAATATCTCACCATTGGATTTAAAAGTTAGTAAGGCAGAAAGCTAATTCCCGTTAAGTAATCGCTCTATTCGGGTCATGATTCTCAATAGTCATGACCCTTGTTTTTTTCAATAAACTATAACTATTCGTTATTATAATTATAATAAATATAAAATATCATAAATGGATTAATTCCAATCATTAAGTCTGAATCGTCGTTATACAGATGAATGAAAAAAGCACTAACCATATCAACCCTTTGTGTATTAATCCTTTCGGGAGTTGGTTCAGAGCATTTCAATTTTTTAAGAGTATTAAACATTAGCCAGACTGAAGTTTTTCTAGAGAAAGAAATTACGGCTGAGAATCACAAACTGAATAACGTACGAGTTGTAACCAACTCAAGAAGACTTCCAAAAAACCATTAATCAATATCGCTTATCAGGTAACGAGTACTCATGCTGGTCGAAAGTTAGTTAATGTTGATATCAAGCAAGACTTGATCATCATGCACTGCAGTCTGATTATATGAGCTTAGATTGAGCGCTCTACTATTTAGCCAATCATTCCCGATTGGCAACTCATTAAGTCATAGTAAAACTTTCAAAACCTTATCGAAATGAAAAAAAGGACGACAATGCTCAAGTATTGCATTAAGATACTCAGAGCAGTATCATTTGATAGCGAATTATTTAGAAAAGAGTACAGCAAATCACTCAATTGGCTCAATGAGCATGAAGCCAACCTATTACATTATTGGGTGAAACGAAATCAAAAAATTCCAACATAATCTTAAAAGATATTAATCATGAGACGTACATTTATAATGGTCATATTCATCTTTTTATACGCCTACGCTAAAGCACAATCAGGAGCAATCAATTATTCAAACCTTGATGAAGCAAAGAAAGTAAGTGACAAAGTAGAATGGCTAACGCTAAGTAATCAGGGATTGAGCCAATTCCCAATGGAAATCTTGGAGTTCAAAAATCTCAAATACTTGGATTTGAGTGGCAACCAAATCAGTATTCTACCTAATGATATAGAAAAGTTGGGCAATCTTTTTTATCTGGATGTCTCCTCAAATAGAATCGAAAAACTCCCTGAATCATTTGCCAATATCAAAGGATTAAGAAATCTGTATCTCGGTTACAATCCGGCGAATAATCTATCTCATGACTTTGAGTTATTGGGACAACTTCCGTTACTTAAGGTCTTGGACATCAGTGGTGATCAGTTGGAATCCTTACCACCAACAATAGGTAAACTACAAAACCTAGAGTTTTTAGAATTGTCTTATAACAAGATTCGAATACTCCCAGATGAATTCGTTGGGATGACCAACCTTCAAGTACTGTATATCGATAATGATGAAGTTTTTGATTTGGATAGTAACATTGAACTACTAAGTAAACTGCCCAACCTAAGAGAATTGCATCTTGAAGGTGATCGGTTTGATCACATTCCAACTGAAATCAAAGCGCTCAAAGCTCTGGAGTATTTGTATTTAGGAAATAATGACATTCGAGAATTACCTCAAGAAGTATTTACTCTTACCAGGATAAAGGAAATAGACGTGACTAATAACCGTCTCCCAAATCTGCTATTGGATAAGTATAGAGAAGACCTTGCTCCATCTATTAAAATAACTTTTTAACTCAATAATCAACACTCAAATGAAATCTGCAAATTCAATATTTATAGTAATCATCATCTTGTCAAGCAGTTGTGCTGTGGTACGTCAAGGTGAAGTTGGCGTGAAGAGAAAAATCGGAAAGCTTGATCAAGAAATTTTATTGCCCGGTGCGGTAGGATTTAATCCACTTGTTACAAGAGTTATTAAAATGCCTATCAGAACGATGAACATGGAAATAGCGACCAATTTACCCTCCAAAGAAGGTCTAAACGTAACCGCTGTAATTTCTATACTTTATCGAATCGTTCCTGATCAGGCGCCTCAAATTATTGAGACCATTGGCATTGGGAACGAGGAACAAGTGATCAGTAGTATTTTTAGATCATCTGCAGCTGATGTATGTTCTCGTTTCTTTGCAAAGGATATGCATTCATCTCAACGGGCAGTCATAGAAAAGGAGATTACGCAACAGATGGCGACCATTCTAAGTCCAAGAGGGTTTGAAATAGAAGCTGTATTAATGAAGAATATATCTCTTCCTCAAGGGCTGGCTAGAGCTGTAGAAGAAAAACTTGAAGCAGAACAAATTGCTCAGAGAATGGAGTTCTTGTTAGACCGTGAAAAACTCGAAGCTGAACGTAAAACCATAGAAGCAAAGGGAATTAGAGATGCGCAAAAGATAATCTCTGAGGGTCTTACGGAGAGTATCATTAAATGGCAAAGCATTGAAGCTTTTAGAGAATTAAGTAATTCCCCTAATTCCAAAATAATCATGACGAATGGTCAAACACCCATGTTAATTGATCCTAAGTAATCAAATCAGAAGTTTCTCTTATTTTCGATTTAGGTCTTGTTTGTTAGAAGGTTGAAGAAAGGCGTGCAATAATTGCACGTCTTCTTTTTTATAAGAGAGTATTGGCGCCATTAGTTTTTTGATGGCTCCATACAAATTTGTGTAGCTGGAGGAAGCGATGTGAAGCGGGATTTTGTAGAGGCGCATATCGTCCTTATTAAAAGGACATTGCACTTTAGATTGATAGAGATATGGTATCAGCGAAGTGCTACAATTCAGCGCTATCCGATCAATAGAATGCCTTTCAAAAAGCTCGGTAAGTATAATATTGATATTTTCAAAGAATGTAATCGTACCAGCTAGTCTCACTCTTGAACCTGCCCTTGATTTGCCCTTTTTATTAAGGTACTTGATTTGACTGAAGCCTTGTTTTTTTCTAGTCATGTATGCTCCTATGGTGGTATGATATGTATTTACATTATCCTCCATTATACATATCGCTGCATTACCTGATTCTATTGAGATATAAAGAACTATCTGAGGAGTCTCCTTTAAAAGAAGAGATTCATCCATAGCATAATGAAGCGGAAGTCTGATTTGTCCTAATTCATTATGAGCATCGTCAATAAGATGGATTGTATGTCTTTCATAATTATACTCGTAATTTGAGACGGACTCTTTGACCAACTGACATAATTGATTAATTGGGATATGAAATAAGTTGACGGCTTCAGCTTTCATAGCGTCAAAAGTGAGAAGATAGTTGAATTACTACAAACAAAAAAACTCAGAACACAAGGGTGCACTGAGCCTTTAATTATCAAATTAATACCTCTTTATTGTACTACTACGCTATTCATATCTAAGAGACCTTACTGGATTAGCAACAGCAGACTTCAGAGTTCGAAGACCGGCGATAGCCAGCGACACGATAATAATGGTGAGCGCAGGAATGAGAAAAGTCAACACATCCATATCCTTATAGTTGTTGAATATTGAGGCAATTAATCCATCAATTAGGTAGTAACCGGCAGTGACTCCAATGGCGGATGATACAAACAACAACACGAAATAACCTTTACTGATGAGGAATACAATATGTGAAACACTACCACCAAGAACCTTTCTCACACCTATCTCCTTGGTTTTCCTAATCAAATTAATTGACACCAATGTGTAAAGTCCCAAGCACGATA
Organism: uncultured Marinoscillum sp.; assembly: GCA_964351885.1. Lineage (GTDB taxonomy): Bacteria > Bacteroidota > Bacteroidia > Cytophagales > Cyclobacteriaceae > Marinoscillum. The sequence goes on along the minus strand of CAYGPP010000104.1, from coordinate 6,033 downwards.
GAATAAACGCAACCGTCCCTAAGATGGTGAATATCATAAGAATATTACTATTGACTGTTTTGGCTTCACGAAGAAGTTCATTTTGATAAAACCCTGTAAATGTCTTATTTGGAATTTTACCGTTCCACTCCCTTTCTAGATATTCAAAGACCTCATCAATATCATTAATATTGGCTTGAGCTACCATAAAATTATAAGTACCATCATCATTAAATTCAAGTTCTCTAAGTCGAATACCTAGTGGCTCTACATTTGAGAAGAATCCATATAAGTAGAAATTCTTAACCACTCCAATTACCGTAAGTGTAGTCGTATCATTGATAGTAACTCGTTGACCGACTGGCTCTATCCAATCAAATTCTTCTACCAATTTCTGATTTACGATGATACTTCCTCTCCTATCAGAAGCTTCTAGATCTTTTGAGAATGACCTTCCAGCTAATAATTTTAATCCCATTGCTTCTGGATAGCCAATACCTACATCCAACATATCCACATTGGCATCTACCTCTTGATGCTTCATATTGGTACCATAGTTTCCCCTGCCTATATGATTTCGCGCTCCAGCAACCGCCTGTATGGATGGGTTAGCAAGCATAGATGCTTGCATCTTTTGATATTGTGTTTCGTTGAGCAAGCCCAATCCGATGATCTGATCTTGATCAAATCCCATATCTAGGGTATCTTGATAACGAGCATTCTGAATAAATGCAACGCTGGCAAATATGGCAATAACTGTAAAAGTGTATTGAGTTGCTAAAAGCACTTTGGTAAGAGTCCCAGCTCCTCCTATACTCAACCCACCTCTAAGGATATTCACAGGTCGGTACTTGCTGATATACATTGAAGGGTACAATCCGGCTAGTATGGTCGTAAACAAAAGCATTCCCACGAGGAAAATATAGATCTTATAATCAGCTGTTAGGCTCATCTGAAGGTTCATACCTTCCCATAAAGAACTATAAGCTGGTACGAGATAGAATGATAGACCAATAGAAAGAAGAAGAGCCAAAAAACAAACAGTCAAGTTTTCTGTCATGAATTGATTGATAAGTTGCTCTCTCGTTCCTCCTAGCACCTTCCTAACTCCTATTTCTTTCAATCTCCGGTTGGAATTGGCAATAGCCGTGTTTGTGAAATTGAAACACGCAACTAGCAAAATTAGAAATGCCATTATCTGTGGTGTAAGTACAGCGGCAGTAGGCATTGCATTTGGTAGGTTTACCCAATTTATTTCCCTTGATGCCTGAGCATGGTTATTCATAGGACTTAGTCTGAAGCTATGACTTGCAAAATCTGGTCTGGCAGCATTCTGCACTTCCTTGTATTTATCCAAAGATGACGCGACGGTTTTTGATTGAGTGGGGTCATCGAGGTAAACAAATGTATTTTGGGCGAACGATGACCAATTATTTTTCACGTTATCATCGTACATTCTGTATCTATTTTCAAATGCAAGGAGCATTTCAAATTGAATGGATGAATTTTGGGGAGGGTCTTTTACAACAGCAGAAACGACAAAATTGAAATTCATTCCTGTATCATCAAACACGGTCAAAATCTTGCCGATAGGACTTTCTTCACCATAAAATTTTTGTGCATATTTCTCCGTTACAATTGCCTCATCTATTCGATGATAAGCCGAACGGTCACCGCTTATCGACTCAAATGTGAACGATTCTAAAAAGCCCTCGTCAGCATAGCATACGTCAGTGTCAAATACCTTATCAAGTTTCACATCTCTAGTGGTGAATGTATGACGTTCAAAACGAAACACCTTGTTAACATTGGGCATATCATTTTTAATGGCATCAGCCAATGGAAACGGTACTCTACCATATTCACGAAGGTCGCCTTGGTTATCATGGACATGATGCACTTTGAAGATATTGTCTATCTGCTTATGGTTTTTATCAAAGTCCCAGTTGTACTTGGAATTGAGAAACGCAACCATACAACATGCCAATGCGAGACCAAGTCCGACAATATTGATGGTAACATAAACCTTGTTTTTTAGGAGATTTCTAAGCGCTACTTTCAGGAAGTTTTTTAACATGTTTGACGGCTTTTCGAATCGTTGGGATGATGATATTGATTTCACTCCAGAATTCCAATGACTATGCCAATAGCTATATCTTACTGATATTAAGGCAGTTAAAAATAATGGAAACTGAGTGAGATGTCCATAAATGAACAAAATATTGGGCTATGAGCGGTCATAAATAACTTAATGACATTGTCATAAACAGAAGAAAAGCACGTTCAAACTTAAAAGCCCTTATTGCGATGTGGAACTTTATTTCAGAATAAAACACAAGGTCATTATCGAAAAACATATCCAATCATCATGATAAAATGCAGCACTGTACCAGTCATGACGAACAAATGCCAAATGAAGTGAGCATACTTCATTCGGATATCAATGATATAGAACACAATACCTATTGTGTAAGCAAAGCCTCCTGCTGCCAATAACCAGAAAGCAGGTTCTGGTAAAGCGTAAGTCACTACATCAAGTTTGAATACAATGATCCATCCCATAACCGCATAGAGTATGGTTGATAATAAATTAAATCGGCCAGTATAAAAAACTTTGAGTGTGATGCCAACAATTGCCATACTCCATTGAATACCAAAAAATACCCAGCCAGTAATTCCCCCTATAGAAATCAGCAAAACAGGCGTATACGTACCAGCTATTAATAGGAAAATCCCACAATGATCGAGAATATTGAACACCCGCTTGGCCGTACGATGGGTAAGACTGTGATAAAGCGTAGAAAAAGTATAAAGTGAAATCAAACTGACTCCATAGAATATCGCACTAAAAAGGCTCCAATCTTTATCGCTTTTGATCCCCAGATATAAAAGCACCACAAATCCCCCAATTGCACAGAGCGCGGTAATTCCATGAGATATGGCATTAGAAATTTCTTCTCCTGTCGATTGATTTCTTCGTTTGCTCATGATAGCGAATTTACCATTCAGTTAGAAGATAATGCAATGTTCGGCCATCTCATTCTCAGTAAAATGAAGTTTTATTCGCTCAAAGCATCCATGATGAATGACGGCTCAATTCGCCACATGAGTACAATTAAAAATTTACTATTATTTTTTCTTCGCTACTTAAACTTTTCTGCTCGTTTGATCAACTTGTCCAAGTTCTTCTCGCTATTATTTACTGGTAAACCTGGATGAATACAGGCTGCAGGACAGCTCTCAGCTGCTTTTACAAATTCGGCGAATGTACCTTTGGTTGCGTCGTTAATGATTGCCAGTTTTTCATCATTGTATTTGAATAGACCTGGATATTTATCCGTACACTCATTGCATGAAGTACAGTTTTCACTTTCTACCCATGGAGTTTTATTAACGCTTTTTTTAGCTGTTGGGGGTGTTTCTTTTATCGCCTCTTTCGTCGTTGGAATCTGGATCTCTTTTGTCTGAACGGTATTCTTTGAAATTGGTAATGCTTCAAGTGGTTCTTCATTTAGTAAAGCACTGATCAATTTACTCGCTGCAACACCGATCGCATCTTCTTTGATTCTGACTATTTTCTCTTCGTATTCGGCAACTACTTTAGCCCGTTCTTCTTCACGAATGATATGATGGTTGTCGAAATCAAGTTTGTCAGGATTTTCCTTTTGAGGTTGATGCTTATCCCCAAACTCTCTAATGAAATTCCAAAAATCAAGCCTTTCCTGACATGAGACCACCCAAAGATTGGGAACCGCAGCGCGGTGTAATCTCTTTTGATCATCTACCAACCAAATATACGGAATCTTACCATATAATCGCTCCGCATCGAGCTCCATGTAGTCACTGAGCGGTAGCAAGTGCTCCGTATAGAACTTGGATGGAATAATCATTAGCTCTTGCGCTTTCTCGGCATAATTGGCTTTATAATCCGCATACGTGAAGCACACGTCTATCATTGCTTCCATTCCATCTTTGGTCTGTGCTGATAAAGTTAACTGAGGCCAGTTACTATCTGATTGAGTGTTTTTAGAGCTATCGAATCGTCCATTCCAAGTGGAATGGCTATTGGGATCGTAAGTGATATTGGGAAAGTATCTTCCAGCATTGGCAGTTATAGAAGATTGGAAATATTCAATATCACCTTTAGGTATGAATATGTGACAAACTCCTGGTGCTGTTGACCTCAAGCAACTTTCTAACCCTATGAATAGCACTTCAGCATCGGTCATTCCAGATTGAAAAGTGTAAGCATTGCGATGTGAGATAGCCAGAGCGGCCAATTCCTGGCGATACTGATGTGACGCATCTTCCCAGCTTACTTCACGATTTGCAACAGAGACCATCTCATTATTGTAGACAATGACATTTATTGGCTGGTTGCTCGCGAGTAACTTAGAGAATGAAGATAGGTAATCAAAAACTTGGTGATTATCTGTAATTATCACTAGCGGATGAAAGAGCGTCAATTCTTGGTCAGTGAGTCTATGCCAACTGAAGTAACTGAAATATTCATCGTGAATTTCTTCTTGGTATGAATCCTCTACTTCTAATTTTGCAATCCGGTAAGCCTTAATCAATTCAGTAAACAAATTAATATGGTCAGCGAACAGTTGTCTTGCCTGAGCAAACACATCATTGCTTGATTCAATTAATTGAGTATTTTCAAAGAAATGGTGGGCTACAATATCATTTTTTAAAGCTTTGTCAACCAAAACCGTAGCAATCTCTCGATCAAAGTATGACAGCCCATTTTGCAAAGTGGTCACTACTTCCTTCAATCGCATTAATCTCTCTTTTGATAACTCGACATGCGCTCCATGTGGTACAATGTTCACCATCTTATCAAAGGCGATCATTTCATCTGCAAAGTCATAGGTATTCTTCAACTCATTCGCCTCGGAAAATCGATCTTCAATGTTCAATAATTCATTTAGTCCTATGATAATTGAAGAGAGTTGACTTTTAAAATTTTTCCTATTGTCCTTTTGATGCTCAGTCAGAATGTGTTGGAGCATGTGAAATGGTGTATTCTCATCTAAATCCATGGCTAAACCCGGATGGATTTGATAAGGATAATTAGACACTGAATCCTTTAAAAGACCTGATAAAGCAGCCGACAAATGGTCTTGCTGATTGTCATTGGCTTTCTCACCAGTACGATAAAAATGTCTGAGTCTTTTCCAGAATAACTCAGTTTCAGTTTTCGAAGCAGGATCATCTATGATCCAATGGACTTTCTGTTCTTCGGCTGTTGTTACTTCTTTAAATCCCATGATACGTTCATTTAGTCAGATGGCATATCGATCCATCATAGAGTTGATTGCACTGATGCGGTCTTCATTGGAAATACCTAGATTATGAGCACCATACTCATCATACCTACTGGCATTTTTATTTTGATAGAACAGCCCAATCGGAGTTGTCTCTTTTACCAACTCGGCTACTTCCCTAGCTTTCAATAGATTAGAGGGATCATGATTTACCACATGCCTAAATGTCTTAACGGCTTTTTCATCTAAGACAATTCCGTTTTCATGATCTAGCAAGGTGATTGCGTCTGGGTCTTTTAGCGTAGGCTCATAGCTATCCTTCATAAACACAGGACATCTCTGTACCACTCTGACAAAGGAAAGTCCCGGATGCTCATAGGCTTTTCTGATCGTAGCATAGAGATGTGCCGGTTTCCAATCAACAGTTTGTGCAACGAATGATGCATTTGGCAAACCTAATGTAGCTTGGATTGGATTGATTGGCGGTAAAACAGAGCCCGCAGGATGGGTGTTGGTCACTGTGCCTAAAGGACTCGTAGGAGATGTTTGCTTTTTGGTCAAGCCGTAAATAGAGTTATCAAAAAGAAGCACTACCATGTTCATATTGTAACGAATGGCATGCACCCAGTGACCTGCCCCGAATGAGCAACAATCTCCATCACCAGTAATCACAAATACATCAAGATCAGGTCTTCTGAACTTCACTCCACTTGCCACAGGAAACGCCCTTCCGTGCAAACCATGAAATCCATAAGTGTTCATATAGTGAGGAAACCGACTGCTA
>CAYGPP010000103.1:0-14388 GCA_964351885.1 uncultured Marinoscillum sp. | reverse complement strand
TAGCTGCTCAAATGACCCCTGATAATCAATCACTTAGCTTACGTTAGTCAGTATTCCGTTTAAAAAGTATGGTGTAAAGGAGGGTTTGCCAGAGGAATTTGTATTGTCTATCTGTCAAGATGAGCAAGGGTATATTTGGTGTTCCACTCAACTTGGTGCGTTTCGATTTGATGGTTATGAAATAGAATCATTCGGTGGAGATTTCCAGAACGACAATGGTTTACAATTGCAATACACGATTGGTGGAATAATCAAAGGGAAAGATGGGAAATTATGGATAGGGGGTTTTTTCAATGGTGGAATTGCTAGTTATACACCATTTACTAGAGAATTTACAAACTACTTGTATGATCCAGATAATGATAATTCAATTTTATATCCCGATTGTCAGGTACTGCTTGAAGATAGCCATGGTGATATATGGGCAGGTAATCAATCAATGGAACCAGACAAAGGTGTTTTGTTAAGGCTTGATCAATCTTCTCAGCAAATTTTTAATTACCCGTATTTAGCTGTATTTGGACTTAGGAATGAGGTTATACTTAATTATTCAATAGCTGAATCACGACTAGACTCGGCAATTTGGATTATTGATAGAGGAGAGTTTGGAGCTAATACCTTAAGAAGATTTGACAGAGAGAGTAACGAATTTGAATCCATAATCCCCCCAGGAGGTACCATACCTGGTAGTTCCACAATGGATACATTGATTGACATTGTACCCATGGGAAAGAGTGATCTTTTCGTACTAAGTAGTCCAACACATGTCTATTTATGGGATCCTATTAAAAGGACTTGTGTAGAGGAATTTCAACACTCCATTCAGCCTCAATCAAGTTGGTGTGCGTTTGAAGATAAAAAAGGCTTAATATGGATTTTGTTAAGTGGCTCTACTATCTGTTATGACCGTGAAAAGGACGAATGGATTATAGTTGAAAATGTTAATTACCCCTTGGTAGGACTGTCCGAATTAGATAAATCTCAAAGTTTACTTTATCCAGTCTATCAAACTTCCACTGATCTATGGTTTGATGTGCTCGGCTCAGATAGAAATGCCTTTTTGAGATATAACTATAATACTGCCTTGTTTTATGGCTATGATGATAGCTTCAATTTTGATAAAAATGGACGGATAAATAGTGTTCTTAGTCGATTTTATGAAGATGAATTTGGGATAAAATGGTTTGGCACCCGACCAAATCTCTATAAAGAGGATCCTAAAATGGTAAGCATGGAATTGTTTGAAAAGAGTGATGATATTGGCTCATTACCTAGTGATACCATCACACAATTGCTTGAGGATAGTAGAGGGAATTTATGGATAGGCACAAATAATGGACTTTGTCTTTATGATGATAAATCAAAGCAATTCAGAACTTACAGAAAAAACTTGGGTGTTACTTCCTTAACCGATAATGAAATAGTATTCATGTTTGAGGATAACGTGGATCAATTATGGATAGGTACCACAAATGGATTATCTCTATTTGATCAGAATCGCAGAAAGGTTAAAAAACTATTTACTAACCAAGGGAATGTTGCTAGTATTTCGCAAGACCATACTGGTAATATATGGGTATCAATTCTCGAAGAAGGAGTCTACACTCTCAATATAAAAGGGGAGATTTTACAATCCTTTAATTCAAATAGTGAGGCCAAACATTTGCTTAAAAGCAATATGATTACCACAATTTTTCATGACGGTAAGGGACGAACTTGGCTAGGGGATCCGACGATCAATTATGGAGTTTTCAGGTATGAAGAAAAGAAAGGAAAATTTAAACATTATGGATTTGTACGCAATGATGATTCAGAGATTAAATGGATTTCTGAAGATGAGCGCAATAACGTTTGGATAGGAAGCGATCTGAGCTTAAAGATGTATGATCCTGCGTTAGATTCATTTATCAATTTCGCAAATTTAATTGACGGATTTGGTTCAATGACATCATATGCTTCAGGTGAAAATGGAAAGTTCTGGGTTGGTACATATGGAGGTGCAGGGTTGGTAAATATTTCGTCAGAATCTGGTCAATACTATACAAAGGGAGAAAATGATGGGATGTTGCATAGTCAGGTTATGATTAGAGGACAAATTCCAATGGACCAAATGGGTAATTTGTACCTGCCAAATAATAGAGGATTGTCTGTTTATAATACTGATACAGAGACTTTTAAAAATTTTGGTGAGGCCTATGGTTTTCAAGAGCCGGATAGAATTTATTGTGGAATAACTCGAAAGAACGGTGAAGTCTGGATTGGAGGTCGCCATGGCTTAAATAAAATATTACCTCAAGAATTATTGATTAAAAAAAACACCATCCCACCTAAAGTTTGGATCACTTCCATGACAATTATGGATAGCACTTATGCTGCACCAGACGGTGAGATCTTTACTAAATCGGTAGACTTTACGGATGAGATTGAACTAGAATACTGGCAGAAGAATCTAGATTTTGACTTTGTGGCCTTGCACTATCTCAGTCCGGAAGACAACCAATATTCATGGAAACTGGAAGGATACGACGATAATTGGACAACTGCCTCAAAAACGCGAAGAGCAACCTACACCAATCTATCTCCAGGTGTTTACACCTTTCGTGTAAAAGGATCGAATGCTGATGGCATTTGGAACGAGGAAGGAGACTACATCACCATAACCATCGCACCGCCATTTTGGCTTACCACATGGGCTTATGGAATTTATCTGATTATACTTGGTCTGGTAGGTTTTGGAATCTACCGAGTGCAAAAAGCTCGTATCATCAAACGTGAACAAGATCGGATTAAGGATCAGCAACTCGCCCAGGCAATTGAAATAGAGCAAGCTTATACAGATTTGAAACATACCCAAACCCAACTCATCCACTCCGAAAAAATGGCTTCTCTTGGTGAGCTCACCGCAGGCATAGCGCATGAGATTCAGAACCCGCTCAACTTTGTCAATAATTTCTCTGATCTGAATAAAGAGTTACTCGAAGAACTTAAAGATGCTGTAGCACAAAATGATCAAGAGGAAGTCACTGCACTAATAAAAGATCTCTCAGAAAACGAAACCAAGATCATTCATCATGGCAAACGTGCTGAAGAGATAGTCAAAAGTATGCTTCAGCATTCGCGTACAGGCTCGGTAGAGAAGGAGCTTACGGATATCAATGCGCTTGCAGATGAATATTTGCGTCTTGCATACCATGGACTAAGAGCCAAAGACAAATCGTTCAATGCAGATTTCAAAGCTGAACTTGAACCAGATATGCCAAAAGTCAAGGTGATTGCACAGGATATTGGACGTGTGATTTTGAACTTGATCAACAATGCTTTTCAGGCTGTTCAAGGTGCTGAGAAACCTGAGGTACTTGTTAGTACGAAACTTAGAGATAATCAAATTGAAATCACTGTAGCTGACAATGGCTCAGGCATTCCTGATGACATAAAGGAAAAGATCTTTCAACCCTTCTTTACTACCAAACCAACAGGTGAGGGTACTGGACTAGGCTTGAGTATGAGTTATGATATCGTGACCAAAGGGCATGGAGGGACTATCGAGATGGAGAGTGAAGAGGGGCGAGGGACTAAGTTCATCATTACAATTCCTATTGACAATAGAACCCATTAAGTTAATTTACTTTTAATACCAATATGCGCCAGCTACTAATTCTTATACTTCTATTATCGTTTTTCGTCTTACAAAGCCAAGAGCTAGACAAGATCTATTTCAAAGAGTATGGCGTAAAAGAAGGGCTTCCCGAAGAAGTAGCACTTCATTTAACAGAAGATGACCAAGGTTTTATCTGGATAGCCACTCAAAATGGATTGGTGAAATATGATGGGTATGAAATGGAGGTCTTCGGAGTGTTTCATCAGGATACTGCGTCACATTTCTTGCAGATGCGAAATCTAATAGGAGGACTGCTCAAGTCTAGGGATGGTAAATTGTGGATGGGTGGTGTATTGAGTGAGAGCGGGTTGGCTTATTATGACCCTAGTAATCAATCCTTCACGAATTTTAAATATCATCCGGACTCTACCAAAATTCCTTTCCCTGATGTCTATATTATGCTGGAAGACGCTAATAGCAACATTTGGTTCATGAATAATTCGGATGAACTAGATACCGCGATAGTCTGTCGTTTGAATCAGCAAACTCAGAAGATTACTTGCTATCCATATAGGTCCAAAATATCATTTGGGCTAAGATATAATGACCTTATCTATAATATCCGCATAGCCAGTTTTGAGCAAGACAGCTCTGTTTGGATCATTGATAATAATACTTCTTCTGTAAGTAGGTATGACTATCATAAAGATGCTTTCGAAACGATTTTCGAAGGAGGAAAAACCTATGACGGCATTCAACTTCCAGATACGATCTATGACCTCACTCAATCAGAAAATAGGCTGGTCTTAGGCAACTTCGGGAGTGCTATTCTGATAGATCCATTCAAGCGATCCATTATTAAACACTACAAATATCCTACAGGAGAAAACGAGGGTTATTTCATTTCTTACCTTGATCCAAAAAATTTACTTTGGAGTTCATCAGGTAAGTATCTCACTATTTTTGATTTGAATGATAGTACTCAGCGAAATTTAGAGTTTGGGAAGTCACCATTGGGAGGTACCGGATTGAATGAGCAATTTATTCTACCTGCGCATGTCACAGACACAGATATTTTTTTTGAATTAGGAAAACAAGGGCAGAATACGTTTCTAAGATATAACTATCCATCAAAAGAATTCTATCATTATGATGAGCGATTCAATGTCAAGGAAAATCCAGTTGCTATATCCACACGTTTGTTTACTTCATTTTTAGAAGATTTTTCTGGTACTCGTTGGATAGGAAAGCGTCCCAATTTTGTGAAGGAGGTCAGAAGAAAGCTGGATACAAAAACTACTTTCGGAGCTCATCAAATTGAAATAGACTCAATGATATTGGCTTATGAAGATACCAAAGGTCGAGTATGGGTAGGTTATGAAGGAGGGGTGATGATGCGTAGATCTGACCAAGAACAATTTGAGGTTTATCAATTTGAAGAAGGTCGGTTTCCATTTAATAGCCCATGGTCATTCAGAGAAGACGATGAAGGAACTATTTGGGTGACATCTAACTATGCTAATCCTGAAGGTCTTGCTAGGTATGACGAAAATACAAACTCCTTCAAACACCTTTTGAAGGGAAAAACGGGGAGGCTAGATTTCTGTAATTATCGAAAGCACTTTTGGTTATTGAGCGTTGATGGAATTTTTGCTCTGAATAAGGAAGGTGAAATCATCTATCAGCTTGACAAGGAGAAGACAAAGGGATTTTGGGCATACTATTCTTACGATGACTCTCAGGGGAATACGTGGTTTGGAGATCCAGTTGATAATGAGCATGGTTTGATCAAGCTAGATGTAAATGATAGTCTAACAATATACAAGCGCAATGCTCTAGATGAGTCTTCACTTGCCTCCAATGAGATCCACTTTGTTGTGGAAGATAATTTCAAAAATCTGTGGGTAGCTACAGATGGCGGTCTTCACAAATATGCTAATGGAAAATTCGAGCGACTAAACCTTTTTTCTATCGGAGCATGGTCCACTGATGCCAATAGCAACTTATTAATATCGACTTACAGCAGTGTGGGATTATTGAGCGTAAACCCAGAGTCAGGCAGGAGTACTATGTATGGACAGGCTCAAGGCATGCTCCATAATGATAACCTAGCTCGAAATAGGCTAGATAACGCCAAGTTATCGTCAGATCGATCAGGTAGGCAATACTTAGTTACTGCACGTGGGCTATCTGTTTTTGATCCACAGTCTAAAGGCTTCACCAATTTCACTGTGGATGATGGTTTTATGGAAAGTGATACTCGGTACAGCACCATCAGCCTTAGCAATGGGGAGATATGGATCTTAGGGTCTCAAGGTATTAATGTTATTGATCCAGAGAAGTTATTTGAGAAAAATACTATTCCACCTAAAGTATGGATTACTTCTATGACCATTATGGACAGTACCTATACTGCCCCGGATGGTGAAATTTTCACTAAGGCAGTAGATTTTACCGATGAAATCGAGTTAGAATATTGGCAGAAGAATTTGGGTTTTGAATTTGTGGCATTGCACTATCTCAGTCCAGAAGACAACCAATACTCGTGGAAACTGGAAGGACACGAGGATGATTGGACTACTCCTTCAAAATCACGAAAAGCAACTTACACCAATCTGTCTCCTGGTACCTATACATTTCGGGTAAGAGGATCGAATGCCGATGGTATTTGGAATGAGGAAGGAGACTACATCACCATCACCATCGCACCGCCATTTTGGCTTACCACATGGGCTTATGTGTTTTATTTGATCATTCTTGGTCTGGTTGGTTTTGGAATCTATCGAGTCCAAAAAGCGCGTATTATCAAAAAAGAACAAGATCGCATAAAGGACCATCAGTTGGTTCAAGCAAAAGAGATAGAGCAGGCGTATTCGGATTTAAAGTCCACCCAAGCCCAACTTATCCATTCAGAGAAAATGGCCTCTCTCGGAGAGCTCACAGCAGGGATCGCTCACGAGATACAGAACCCGCTCAACTTCGTGAATAACTTTTCGGAACTGAGTGGAGAACTGACTGGAGAGCTGAAAGAAGAATTGGACAAAGGAGATATCGAAGAAGCTAAAGCTATCTCAGATGATCTGTCGGCTAATCTTCAGAAAATCAATCACCATGGAAATCGCGCCAGCGACATAGTTAAAAGCATGCTCCAGCATTCCCGAACGGGTAATGGGGAAAAGGAACTCACTGATATTAATGGCCTTGCAGATGAATACCTTCGTCTTTCTTATCATGGCTTACGGGCCAAGGACAGTTCCTTTAATGCTGACTTCAAATTAGACCTTGATCCGAATCTTCCTAAAATCAATGTGATCGCGCAAGACATTGGACGCGTCCTACTCAACTTGATTAACAACGCCTTCCATGCTGTTCGTGGTGTAGAAAACCCGCAAGTGATCATCTCCACCAAGCTAACAGCCAATGGCCAAGTGCAAATAGCTGTCGGAGACAATGGCTCAGGCATCCCAGAGAACATAAAAGACAAAATATTCCAACCCTTCTTTACTACCAAATCCACAGGCGAAGGAACTGGTCTTGGACTTTCTATGAGCTATGATATCATGACCAAAGGTCATGGAGGAGATATAATACTGGAGAGTGAAGAAGGTGAAGGGACTAAGTTTATTATTTCAATGCCCATAGTATGAGAAAGGATAGATTCATGAAGTCAATATGTTGCCTCAATACTAAATTATGAAAAGGAAATCGGCTATATTATCCTCAGATATTCTGATTTTTTCACTCAGTAAAGCCATAATTGATTTCAGCTTATTCTGTCATCATCAAATGACTTGTAAAACCGATCGATCAGAAGAACCTCAACTATGAGACCTACATCCAAAACGAAGTATTCTGCTAAATCAATCGATGTGAGTTCGATCAAGAATCTTGATGAGGCATTGGGTTTGATAGCGCAGAGGAATGCTGAACTGGAGGTGATTAAAGGCGTGCAGGAGGGGTTAGCAGCCCAACTTGATATGGAAGGTATCTATAGCTTGATTGGCGATAAGATTAGAGAACTTTTTGATGCTCAAGTTGCAGCCATCGCCATATTCAATACGAGTATGCAAACGGAGCAGTTTGCTTACTTTTTCGAAGGAGGTAGTGTACTTCGTCCTGAGCCAAGACCGATCGATTCCTTCCGTAAAATCTTAATCAAAAAGAAGGAGCTCATTTGCATGAACGAGAACGTTGACGCCATGTGGACCGAACTTACCGGAGAAGAACCGACAGTCGTTCCAGGTACTAAGCTTACCAAGTCAGCACTTTTTGTTCCCATGTTGAGAAATCATGAAGTGCAGGGCTATGTAAGTATTCAGAATGTGGATAGAGAGCACGCATTTAGTGATTCCGACATTCAGCTTCTCAGTACATTGGTGACCAGCATGACCGTAGCACTAGAAAACGCCAGGCTTTTCAACGAGACAGAGCAGCGAAATGCCGAGTTGGCAGTTATCAATAGTGTACAGCAGGGTCTTGTAGCCGAGATGGATATGCAAGGCATCTACAATCTGATAGGCGACCAGATAAGAGAATTATTCGATGCGCAGGTTGCTAGTATTTCTATTTTTAATATTGAAAGTGATACCGAAGAGTTTACCTACATTTTTGAAGATGGAAAGCGCTTGCAGGGATTCTCTAGACCAATGGATACCCTGCGTAGGCTATTGCTCAAAGACAAAGAACTCATCTACATCAATGAGAACGCTGATGAAAGATGGAAGCAGCTTACAGGAGAGGAACCATCTGTAGTGCCAGGAACAAAGCTTACGAAATCGGCACTCTTTGTCCCAATGTTGGTTTCCAACGAAGTGATAGGTTACATAAGCCTTCAGAACGTAGACAGGGAACATGCCTTCAGCGATTATGATATTCAGCTGATGAGTACGCTGGTGAATAGTATGAGTGTGGCCCTCGAAAACGCCAAACTATTTAATGAAACTGAACAGCGCAACGCGGAGCTTGCCGTCATCAATAGTGTCCAGCAAGGTCTTGTGGCTGAGATGGATTTGCAGGGAATTTATGATCTGGTTGGTGATAAGATCAGGGATTTATTTGATGCGCAGGTGACTGGGATTTATTCGTTTAATCTTGATGAAAAAACAGAACACTTTCACTATCTGTATGAAGATGGTGAACGGCTCTACCCTGATGCAAGGCCGCTTAATGAGATCAGAAGATGGCTGATTGCTGAAAAGAGGTTGCTATTAATCAACGAAAATGTAAATGAAGAAGTCCATAGGATCACTGGAGAAGAAGGAGAGGTCGTACCTGGGACGAGACATCCTCAATCGATGCTTTTCGTCCCTTTGATGATCGGAAGCGAAGTGAATGGATGTGTTAGTCTACAAAATCTTGATAAAGAACACGCTTTTTCAGATTCGGATGTAAGGCTCCTGAGTACGCTCGCCAACAGTATGACGGTAGCATTGGAGAATGCCCGCTTATTCAACGAAGCGAATAGGCTGCTTGCAGAGACGGAGCAAAGAAATGCCGAACTCGCCGTAATCAATAGCGTACAAGAGGGATTGGTTCGAGAAATAGACATGGAAGCCATCTATGATCTTGTGGGCAATCGTATTTGCAAAGTGCTGAATACTCAAACACTTATGATCCGAACATTTGATCATGAAAAAGGACTTGAAATATGGGAATATGCAGTCGAAAATGGTGAACGAATGAACTCTGAGCCCAGACCGTTTATTTGGGCAAATAAGCATCTCATTAAATCAAATGAACCGCTTCTGATCAACGAGAAATACGTAGAGACAGCACAGAAATATGGTGACACAGAACTGGGTGTGAGCGTAGGATTACCACCTAAGTCTGCGATTTTTGTCCCAATGATTGTTGGGAAAGTAGTCATGGGTTCTGTGAGCATTCAAAATATCGAAGAGGAAAATGTATTTACTCAATCAGATCTCAGGTTACTAACTACCCTCACCAATAGTATGAGTGTAGCGATTGAAAATGCGCGATTGTTTAAGGAAACTACGCGCCTATTGGATGAAACCGAACAGAGAGCCTCAGAACTTCAGACGGTCAATAATATTAGTAAGGCGATGGTTTCTCAACTCGAATTTGATTCACTCATCAAATTGGTAGGAGATCAGATGAAAGAAACATTCAATGCGGATGTAGTTTACTTGGCATTGCATGATCGCAAAACAGATATGCTCAATTTTCCTTATTTGTATGGAGAAGAGAGTGCTTCCAGGCCGTTTGGAAATGGAATCACGGAGAATATTATTCTCAACAAAAAGCCTATTCTCGTCAATGAAAAAATGGATGAGGTATATGACAAAATACGAGCAGAAGTCAAAGGAACTAAAGTGCAATCCTACCTTGGCGTTCCTATAAGTGTAGGATCTGAGGCTATCGGTGTAATAAGTGTTCAAAGTACCGAATTGAAAAATAGATTTAACGAATATGATCAGCGATTACTGACAACCATCGCTGCAAATGTGGGTGTGGCCATACAAAATGCTGAGGCATATCACAAGCTTCAGGAAACACTCACAGAACTAAAATCTACACAGGAACAATTGGTTCATTCAGAAAAAATGGCTTCACTCGGAGAACTGACCGCAGGGATCGCGCATGAGATTCAAAACCCGCTCAACTTTGTCAACAATTTCTCTGAATTGAGCGGAGAGCTTACGCAAGAACTTAAAGAGGAGTTAGACAAAGGAGACATAGAGGAAGCAAAAGCCATTTCAGACGATTTGTCTGCTAATCTTGTGAAAATCAATCACCACGGAAACAGAGCGAGCGATATAGTCAAAAGCATGCTCCAACATTCCCGAACGGGTAATGGGGAAAAGGAACTCACTGATATTAATGGTCTTGCAGATGAATGCCTTCGTCTTTCTTATCACGGCTTACGTGCCAAAGACAAGTCTTTTAATGCAGACTTTAAAATAGATCTTGACGATACACTACTCAAAGTGGAGGTAATCCCTCAAGACATGGGGAGGGTTTTACTTAACCTTATCAATAATGCCTTCCATGCTACGGCCGAGAAAGCAAAAAGTGGAGCGAACGGTTTCAAACCAATTGTAGAGGTAATTACTGAAAACAAAAACAGTCATATTCATATTATCATCCGAGATAATGGATCGGGAATTCCCGATAGTATCAAAGAGAAAATATTCCAACCATTCTTCACTACCAAGGCAACTGGATCAGGCACTGGTCTAGGGCTTTCTATGAGTTACGATATTGTAACTAAAGGACATGGAGGAGAGATTACCCTAGAAAGTGAGGAAGGCATAGGAACAAAGTTTATCATTTCAATACCAATTAAAACCGCCAAAAAATGAAAATACTAGTAGTTGATGACGAACAAGATGTTCAACCATTATTTAGGCAAAGATTCCGTAAGGAAATTAAGAACAGTGAAATAGAGATGGAATTCATGCTTTCCGGAGAAGAAGCACTCAAATACTTGGACGAACATGGACATAGCAATAGCCTGATCCTCTCGGATATCAATATGCCAGGGATGAGTGGGCTAGAACTACTCGATAGAGTCAAAAAGACGTATACGCCACCTCCTCCAACGATAATGATGATATCCGCTTATGGTGATCAGGAGAATCGCGATACGGCACATGAGCTGGGAGCCGAAGAGTTTTTCACCAAGCCTCTAGATTTTAATCTGTTGAAAGAAAGAATTAAATCGCTCTCTAAATGACCAAAATACTCGTAGTAGACGATGAGCCAGATTTAGAAGCATTAATCAGGCAAAGATTTCGCAAGAAAATCAAAGAGAACGGCTATGAGTTTTTGTTTGCCGGTAATGGTCGAGAGGCACTAGAATCTCTGTCTAAGAATCAGGATGTCGACTTGGTATTGACTGACATCAATATGCCCGAGATGGATGGTCTTACATTACTTTCAGAGCTCAATGATAAGAATTATTTCCTCGAGACAGTGATTGTTTCTGCGTACGGTGATATGGAGAACATCCGTACAGCGATGAATCGAGGAGCGTTTGACTTTATCACCAAGCCCATCGACTTTCAAGATCTCGAAGTGACCATGACCAAGACCCTCAAGCGGGTGGATCAGCTAAAAGAGAGTGCAGCTACCCTTCGAGAAAATGACACATTGAAAATCTATCTGGATGAGATCAATGCTCAGAAGAAACTAAAAGATCGGTTTTTTGCAATCATCTCACATGATCTGAGAGGGCCGGTCAATTCATTCCAAGGATTGGGTGCAATGCTTGAGTACTACATTCAGAAAAAGAAATACAATGAGCTAGAGGAAATGATATCCGAAGTAGGGCAAGCCACCGATCAACTTTCAAGGTTATTGGATAACCTACTGAATTGGGCGTCTTCCGAGTTGAGTATTATTCCTTATGAGCCGGAACGAATAGAAGCTAATCAAATGATCTCAGATCTGATCCAGATCTTCCTATCGTCAGCCAAGGTGAAGAACATTACTTTGACGAGTGAGATCAAGCCTGATACTTATATCTGGGCAGACATGAATACCACATTGACCATCTTTAGAAACCTGATCAACAATGCCTTGAAATTCACTCCTGAAAATGGCTCGATTGTTATTGCTGCGGAGGCTGAAGATGAATACTTAGCCATTTCTGTAAAAGATTCGGGCATTGGCGTACCACAAGACAAAATCGACGGGCTCTTCAAACTCTCAGCTCAATCTAGCACCTTCGGAACGCAAGGTGAAAAAGGGGTAGGCTTGGGATTGCAGCTAGTGAATGAATTCGTAAAATTGAACCAAAGCAAAGTGCGCGTTCAGAGCGTTGAAGGCTCAGGTACGACTTTTACGGTTTTGTTCCCTACAAATAAGTAAGCAGTATGTCTAACCGACAATGGCTTTGATAAGCCCTTCTAGTTTTTCTGCACTAGTGACATCACCTTTATTGATATAGCCCGCCACTGAAGGAAGCTTGTCTTCCTCTGCAAAGACCAAAGATGACACGATGATGATTTTTGGAGCATTCTCCAATTTTTCCAATCTTGGCCCCACCCAGTCTAAGAGATAGTTGCCATCTACATGGGGCATGTCGACATCTAAAAACAATAGGTCCGGTTTGATCTCAAAAATCGCCTTGGCTCCATGGATCGGATTATTAAACGTGTCCACCAGGTTAAGCCAATTGATAGACTCGATAAATACAGATATTTTTCTTACAAAAAGGGGGTCATCATCTATCCATAGACAGTTGTAGGTAGAGGCCATATAGGTTGATTTTGGATATTAAAGATAATATAAAGCAGACCCATATCAAGATACCACAATAATAGAGGAGGAAGTGATCTTTTTTTTGAATTTGTATTCTGTTTAAGAAATAGAGAATATGCTTGCTCCCACCCGTTACTTCGAAAGCGCCCGATTAGGGGAGGCACGACTGAGAAATTTTAATAGAACCCTATTTCGGACTTTTGATTATCTTGACTTTGGATGAAACCGAGCAGCTGTAAAATGGATGTGACCGAAAGGAAAATGCCAAGCCATTTTTAGTCCCTTTATTAACCCATTAATGAAGCAGTATTGAATCTTAAATTCAAAGAAACCAACGTAGAACGTACCCTCTTTTATTTTGTCACGGCATTGTGCGTGGCTACCGTCGTGATCAGCGGCGGAGATACTTACAATTACTTCGCAAACGATTATGGCACCCTTTCGTGGGTCAATCTTGGCCTCAACATCATCATTACTGTCATCACGATACTTTATGTTACTGGCAGAGCGTCATTGCCAATTACCTTGGGAGCTACCGTGTATCTGACCATGGGAGTGGTCTTTTTTACCAATTTCTACCTGCGAGAAACTGGTGTGCCCACCTGGGAGAATAACTACCTACGAGACATCCCCATCTTGTTTGTCTACATGTTTGCACTTTGCATGATCTTGTCATTCAAGCATATCATTATTTACAATGTGCTGCACATCACCTATTGTATATTTATGCTCATAGGATCAGGCTCAGAGTATTTGGCGGAGAATACCGTCACGATCATCGCTTCCCTATTGGGCTTTTCTTACTTGATGTATTGGTTTGTGAATCGCTTGAAGGAATCCGTGGCTCAAAACGATCAGCTTAAGGAGCAGGTAAGGAGCGAGGAAGCCAAAGCGCTGCAAGACCGGATCGATGCGAAGGATAGAGAGCTGGCATACAAGGCCATGATCATGGCAAGAAACGCAGAATCTTCGGAGCGACTTCTTTCGGATTTAACAATCATGAAGGGTAAGGTAGTAGGTGATGCAGATGGTGATTTGCGGCGAATTATCTCTAGCGTGAAGTTCTCTAGCAGAGAGGAACTTTGGAACGAGTTTCAGCTTAGGTTTATTGAAGTTCACAAGGATTTTGCATCCAATCTGCAGACGGCCTTTCCTGACTTATCCAAAAGCGAAATCAAGCTTGCTTCGCTGCTAAATTGGACTTATCCTCCAAAGAGATTGCACAATTATTAGGCAACACCCGTGAGAGTGTAGACGTCTCTCGCTCAAGATTGCGCAAGAAAATGAATCTAACCACGGGCGATGACTTATTGCAAGAGTTAGGGAGATATTAAGGTGGATTTGCTGTATCAATCTAAAACAAGGCTGTTGTAATCGATTTTGTAAATCTTTATCAATATGGCTGTTAAGGTTTTGTTAAGGTGGTAGTTGGTGGGTTTTATAATAAAAATGATTTTCTTACTGTTACGAATTTCTTTTAACGTGCCTATTATGAATTCATTATTATCTTTAATTGCTTTCTTTTCATCGGCTACTCTCCTATTTATTCTTACTCCGAACACACT
>CAYGPP010000102.1:0-14448 GCA_964351885.1 uncultured Marinoscillum sp. | reverse complement strand
ACTAGACTGAAATTCAGAACTAATACTTCTCGAAGGGTTGTTGATCGCTACATTATTATTTTCATTAAAGCTCCTTGAACCACCATTTACACTTGCACTAAAACTTGAATTACCCTTACTCTCTGGTCGGTGACTCCATCTAATCCAAAAGTCATTGGTTTCTTGTGGTTCTTCAGCCGACTCGATAATGTTTTTGTTATAAGTGAAATTTAGTGCTCCGTTAAATTTGTATCTCACTTTATAGTTGGATGTTGCATCAAATGCATATCCACCTTTTGAATATATATCTCCTGTCAATCGAAGGTCGTAGTAGTCACTAAATCCAAAGTAATAACCTCCATCTCTTAGGAAAAAACCTCTACGGGTTTCCTCACCATAAGAGGGGAAGATAATACCAGAAGCTTTTTCTCTAGGCTGTGGGAACATTCCAAACGGAAACCAGAGTGGGGTAGGCACCTCTCTAAATTTGAGGTTGAAAGGGCCAGAGACCACTTTATTACCCGGGATGACTTTTATTTTTTGGGATTTGATATAAAAGTGAGGGTCAGCCAAATTACAGGTCGTGTACTTGGCATCTTTGATGAATAGTTCATTTTCTTCATTTTTCTTAACATCATCCCCATGCATGATGGCACCATCTTGTTCTGTGATTACTCCCTTGATTATGGCTCGCTTGGTTTTGAAATTGTAAATGATATCATCCGTTTCGTAAGATTCTCCTCTATCTGAAAAAACAGGTTTACCTCGTTTTCTTCCCAGTGTATCTAGAGTGTATTCAGATTTAATCTGTCGTGCGGTCCAATCGATTGAGGTCTGGTTGGACTCTAAGGTGATATTGCCATAGTCTATGTGTGTGTCACCGTACATAAACAATCGACGGTTTTCGATTTCAAAGACCATTGAGTCCAGAGCGTTGTAATTGATTGTGGTCTCTATATCGTTTTTCTTAGTTTTTTTTGGCGAGATTGATACGGAATCTTTTTGGGATTTTGACGTAAGGCTATCTGCAATTGCGGCACTATTTTTGGTGGAGTCTTGTCCGAGAATGAGGTCAGAACCTTTGAAATTGAATTCAGGAGACCGATTTTGTTCTATTCTGGGTTCAGATCTAGTCGAGGTAGTATCCGATTGGCCTTTCGCAGAAAAGAATACTGCGAAAAAAATAGACACTAATGTGATCCGCCTCAAGCCTTCAATATTTTATTAACTGATGAAAAATTTACAATTTTGCGTAAAATTATGGCATTTTACTATATAACCGAGTAGCTGTGAGAAATATTGCAATACCATTTAGCATTTCGATCCTACTCCTATTTGGAGCTTTCAATTACGTGGGGGTTACTGATTACAAAGTACGCAAAATTGTCATTGATCCAGGTCATGGTGGTAAAGATCCAGGCACGAGTGGATCTTACACTAAGGAGAAAGACATTGCTCTTAAGGTTTCATTGGAATTAGAGAGAATTATCAAAGAAAATTTGCCTGATGTAGAAATAGTTCTTACACGCAAAACGGACAGTTTTCCGCATTTAAAAGATCGAGCCTATATCGCTAATAAGCGTAATGCAGATCTCTTTATATCTATCCATGCCAATTGGGTAGCTAATCCAAGTGTTTATGGCACTGAAACTTATGTGATGGCCGTGCAAAATGCAGGGAAGAATTTTGAAGTAGGTAAACGAGAGAACTCAGTCATATTGTTGGAAGATGATTATGAGAAAAATTACGACTTTGACCCAGACTCTCCAGAGTCTTTTATCTTGTTTTCCTTGACTCAGACGGCCTTTCAAGAGAGAAGCTTGCTTCTAGCGAATAAGGTGGAGGAACAGATGAAAGGACGAGTTGGTAGGAGGTCTCGAGGTGTAAAGCAGTCGGACTTATATCTTATGTGGAGTACAGCAATGCCGAGTGTATTGGTGGAAGTAGGTTACCTTAGCAACCCTAAAGAGGAGCGGGATTTGAATGATCCTCTCAATCAGGTTTATATTGCGTCAGGCATTTATAGAGCATTTCGTGATTACAAGCAGGAACTCGAATCAATGAATTAAAAATACAGACTTAGGATGTCAAAAGAATTTAGAGTTGGTTTGATTGCTCTCGTTGCAGGAGGGTTATTGTATTATGGATTCAATTTCTTGAAGGGGAACGATTTCTTTTCTCCAACCAATAAGTACTATGCGATCTACGATAATGTGGACGGGTTGAATAAATCTAATCCTGTGATTATTAATGGATTAACAGTTGGTCGGGTTAGTAGAATTAGATTAATGCAGAGCGTGAGCAACCAAATTTTGGTTGAGTTAGACATTGATGAAAATATCACCCTGGGAGATTCTACTGTTGCCTCATTGGCAAATACGGATTTCTTAGGAAGCAAAGGGATAATTCTAACCGTGAACTCCCTAAAAAGGCCTCTCGAGCCAGGGGATACTTTGATATCTCTCGTTGATTTGGGATTAGAAGAATTGTTAGCTAGCGCAGAACCAATTTCTTCTGGACTTAATACCACTATCACCAGAATTAATGAAATATTGATAGGACTAAAAGGCAGTGGTGAAGCGATCAATGCTACCATTCGTGAAGTACAAAAAACAACCGTGAGTGTGAATGAAATTATAGCACAAAATCAAGCAGAACTGGCTATGATTATGAAAAACACTGGTGAATTAGTTCTGAGTCTCAATCGGAAATTAGACCAAATTGACCCAATTATGAACAAAACAGCTGGCGTTTTGGACTCACTTCAGAATTTAGAAATCAACGAAACGCTTGCTTCTATTCGCGCAGTGATGGAAAACCTAGATGCAACGATTTCGGGGTTGGCTAGTGAAGAAGGCACCTTAGGCAAACTAGCCTCTAATGATTCGTTATACAATAACTTGAACCAGACGTTATTGGATATTGATAAGTTGGTTTTGCATATGGATCAATACCCTAAGCACTTTTTTGCACCGCTCGGGAAAAGTCATAAAAAAGTGATGAAAGATCTTGGGAAGGAATAGATCTGTTATTTCTTCCAATTAAGGTTAAATTGAATTTCACCCCAGATCGTCAATCATGGATATCAAATTCAGTCAAAACGAAGACCTTAACAAACAGCTTGTTTCCGAACTCAATAGGAGATTTTCTATAGTATCCGTCGGAGGAGGCGAAAGCAAGGCTGAAAAGCAGCATCAAAAAGGAAAGTTAACTGCGCGAGAGCGAGTCGATTATCTAATTGACGATCCTTCCACATTTTTAGAGGTAGGTGCATTTGCTGCTGACGGCATGTATGAAGAGTGGGGCGGATGCCCATCTGCAGGAGTTATTGTTGGAATTGGGAAAATCTCGTCAAGACAATGTGTGATTGTTGCGAATGATGCGACTGTGAAGGCAGGTGCTTGGTTCCCTATGACTGCCAAAAAAAACCTTAGAGCTCAAGAAATAGCCATTGAAAACAAGTTGCCGATAGTTTATCTAGTGGATAGTGCTGGGGTATTTCTGCCGATGCAGGACGAAATATTTCCGGACAAAGAACATTTCGGGAGACAGTTTCGAAATAATGCCATCATGTCTTCAGAAGGGATTGTGCAAATAGCTGCAATTATGGGAAGTTGTGTAGCTGGAGGAGCTTATTTACCAATTATGTCTGATGAGGCATTAATAGTAGATCAAACAGGATCCATATTCCTTGCCGGTAGTTACTTAGTCAAATCGGCAATCGGTGAAGTCATCGATAATGAGGAGCTTGGCGGGGCAACTACGCATTGCGAAGTATCTGGAGTAACAGACAACAAATACGAGAATGACCAAACCTGTTTAGACGCAATAAAGCGCACATTCTCGCGAATGGGAGATCAAGAGTATGCAGGGTTCAACAGAATAGAACCTAAACCTCCCAAACATGAGGCGAAAGAACTTTTCGGATTATTTCCCAATGATCGAAATCAGCAATATGACATGGTCAGTATCATCGAGCACTTGGTTGATGATTCTTTGTTTGAGCAGTACAAAGAGGATTATGGAAAGACTATTGTTTGCGGATATGCAAGAATTGATGGTTGGAGTGTTGGGATAGTAGCCAATCAGCGCCAAGTAGTGAAGCGTAAGAAAAGTGGAGGTGGAACAGAAATGCAAATGGGTGGGGTGATCTACAGTGACTCTGCTGACAAGGCCGCTCGATTTATTATGAATAGTAATCAACGCAAGATTCCATTGGTTTTTTTGCATGATGTAAATGGTTTCATGGTAGGTAGCCGATCAGAGCACGGAGGGATTATTAAGGATGGAGCTAAGATGGTCAATGCCGTTTCCAATTCTGTAGTTCCAAAATTCAGCATTGTAATGGGTGCGTCATATGGAGCGGGTAATTATGCAATGTGTGGAAAGGCTTTCGACCCAAGATTAATCTATGCATGGCCAAATGCACAAATTGCTGTGATGAGTGGGAAGTCCGCCGCTAATACGCTACTTCAGATCAAAGTATCCTCTTTGAAGGCAAAAGGGCAGGAGATCACAGATGAAGCTAAGTCAAAAATGTTAGAAGAAATTCAAGCTTCATATGATGCCAAACTGAGTCCTTATTATGCAGCTTCACAGCTTTGGGTGGATGGCATTATTAACCCACTAGATACAAGGAAAGTGATTTCAACGGGAATCGAAGCAGCCAATCACGCAAAAATTAGCAAGCAAATGAATGTAGGGGTTATACAAACTTGATCTTTAAGGGGAGAAAGAATTATGGTGAAGAGAAATTCGATTTTCAAACTCAAAATAGAACAAAAGGAATTTAGCGATGAGTTGGTTTTGTCTACAGTTGGTTATGAGAAATTCTTTATTTTCGTTGCATCTAAAAAATAGAATAAGCATTGATTAAAGACAGTGAGCTTAAGGCGTTAATAACCCTTCTGGAAGATGAAGATGATGAGATTGTGACTCACGTAGAACAGAAACTCATGGAGATTGGTACTGGTGTGATCCCCTTGTTGGAAAAAGAATGGGAAACTTCTTTTAGCCCCTTGACTCAATCACGTATCGAGGATTTAATTCATACTCTACAATTTGAACTCTTACAAGAACGACTGATGGATTGGAAATCCAACAGAGAAGACGACCTACTAGAAGGACTTTGGGTATTGGCTACCTATCAATATCCGGATATAGATATAGAGGAACTTCGGCAAGACTTTCATCAAATTTATATTGATGTATGGCGAGAGTTTAAGGATGAGCTGGTTCCATTTGATCAGGTTAGACTGATTAATAGGATTCTTTTTGACAGATTCAAATTTCGGGCAAACACAAAGAACTTTCACAGCCCAGCCAATAGCATGATCAATGCCGTTCTGGAATCAAAAAAAGGGAATCCAATTTCCTTGTGCTCTGTTTATATGCTTATTGCTAGGAAGCTGGAGTTGCCGATATATGGCGTCAACCTTCCTAATCTATTCATCTTGACCTATAAGAGTGCTGGTACCGAGTTTTACATCAATGTATTTAACAAGGGCCTTATTTTCTCTAGAGAGGATATCGATAATTATTTGGAGCAATTAGATATTCAGCCTCAGGATGTCTTTTATGAACCGTGTAGTAATTTGGATATTATTATCAGGTCATTCCGCAATTTGATTGTCTCCTTCGAGAAGCTCGGTGATTACCAAAGAAGTGATGAGATCAAGATCGTTTTGAAAAGACTAGATGAAACATTCCTTTCGTTTGATTAGATACAATTTAAAGTATAGATTTCGAGTCGATAATTAATCATTTCACACATATATGTATTGAAATGTATTAGTTTTTTGGGCCTCATTACCAAATCAATGATTTAATCAAGAAAACTAAATACTGTAGGCCAAATAATAGTCTTTGAGTTTTTCAAACCGAATTTTGTAATGCCCCTCAAACTGATCTTTGGTGATGATTCCATTCATCCTTCCATTTTCTTCAAACTCAATGATCAATTCATCCTTAAGACTTAGCTGACGTCTGCCGTGGATTTTGTAAAGAACTTCTTTGCCGCACCAAATGGCGCACAATTTTTCAATATCATTTTCAAACGCTAATTCACTTTTGTGTAGGAATTTGTGCTGGGTAGCAATGAGCTTTTCTCTGGCTCGCTCCAGATCAATACCACATGGATTGTGAAGGTTAATTATAGCAGCTGCCATAGGAAATGAATGTGATATCGAAATCTGTGCGATGGAACCCTTAAGGAAAGGTTTACCTGCTTCATTCGGCTCCACACCTCGGTATTTGATTCCGAATTGTGCCGCGAGATTCTGAACTAAAATCCTACCGACTATCCATTCCGCCAACCGTGTGGGATGTAATCCCTCGGGTGTTTTCTCTCCAACGAGGCGTAGCAAAGCATCATTTGTCTCTTGTATGTTCCACACAGCATATGCCGAATATGGAGAAATAGGCTTGGATAATAATAAGGGCATAGCTGGTTCTAATCTCTGATGGTTAATTTTACTTCAAAATTTCCACAATGAACCGAATTAGCGTACAAAAACATCATCACCTCACGGGCCATAAGGATTCACTCTATGCTTTATGCTCATATGATAATCAGCGTTTTTTTTCTGCAGGGGCTGATGGTATGGTGGTCATGTGGGATTTAGCTGCACCTGAGACGGGACAAATGATCCTTAAAGTTCCTACCAGTATTTATGCCCTCGCTTATCATCACTCGAGAGATTTACTCGTTGTAGGTCAAAATTTTAGCGGTATTCATTTAGTAGACGTGGAGGCAAAAAAAGAATTGAAATCTGTCGCCTTAACCAAAGGGCGCATCTTTGATATTCAGACCACCGATAGTACAATTTATGTTGGCACAGAGGAAGGAGAGTTGATCACGCTGGACTGGGATCTTCAGATTTTTGATCGAGTAAAAGTTGGTTTGAAGAGTGTTCGGGCTATAGCATTTTCTAAGAAAAGAGGAGAAATTGCCGTTGGGTCTAGTGATAATTCGATCAAGATTTTTGATTTCGAAATGAATCAAAAGCAAAGTATTGAGGCTCATGATATTTCCGTCTTTACGCTAAAATATCACCCAGAATTACCATTATTAATTAGTGGAAGTCGCGATGCTAAATTCAAAACTTGGGATGCAGATCACGAGTATGCCCCAATAGAAAAAGTGTCAGCACATATGTACGCGTTGAATCATATTGAATTTTCACCATCTGGAGATTTGTTTGCTACCTGTAGCATGGACAAGTCCATCAAAGTTTGGGATAGCAATGAGTTCAAATTACTTAAAGTGATAGACAAAGCCCGCCATGCAGGTCATGGGACTTCCGTCAATAAGCTCCTGTGGATGAATTATCGCAATTGGTTAGTATCTTGTAGCGATGATCGTACCCTTTCGGTTTGGGAAGTTCAGACAGAAGACTAATTTTTGCATCATATGAAGATTACACCACTAGAAATCAGACAAAAGAGCTTTGAAAAAAAGCTTCGGGGTTACGATAAAGATGAGGTCGCTGCTTTTTTAGTTTCCCTATCTAATGAGTGGGAAAGAATTCAGGATGACAACAAAGAGTTAAGAATAAAACTAGCTCAAGCTGATAAAGAAGTACAGAAATTAAGAGAGGTGGAAAGCTCTCTTTTCAAGACACTGAAAACTGCTGAAGATACTGGAGCTAATCTAGTAGATCAGGCCAATAAGGCAGCTGAACTCCACTTGAAAGAAACCCAGATGAATGCTGATGCAATGATGGGGGAGGCCAAGTCTAAGGCCAAAAACATTATTGAAAAATCAGAGATGGAGGCACGAAACCTCATTGAAGAAATGCAGGATGCCATCAAGGATTTGGAACAGCATTACAAAGCATTGGAGAATCATCGAGATAATGTCACCGGAGAACTTAAAAATCTAGCGGAAGACATTCACGAGCGGATCAAAAGAACATCCAAGCAACAACCGGTATTCAAGCTAGAAGACCATACCAAAAAGGTGAAGGCATTGGTTAGAGAGTCTGAGGAATGGATCAACAAAGAAAAGCTGGAAGTAAAGCCTATAAAAATTGAGCCGCTTACTCAAGAGCGCGTAGCTGCCATTAACACCAAGAGATCAGAGCCTGCAAAAAGTAAAATAGTACCACCCAAGCCAAAAGTGAAATCAGCACCAGAGACAAAGGGGTCATTCTTTGATGAAATTGATTGATGGTAGGTAAGATTAGTTTGGAAAGGATGGAGTTCTATGCCCATCATGGGTTTTACCTTGAAGAGCGAACCATAGGAAATAAGTACGAAGTAAGCGTAAATCTTGAAGTTGATTTTAAGAACGCTGCTAGCAATGATGATTTAGCAGGAACCATCAACTACGAGGCTGTTTATGATATAGTTAAATCCATCATGTCTGTAGAGGCGAAATTATTAGAGCACATAGCTTCCAAAATTATTACTGGCTTGAAAAATGCTTTTCCCAACCTTATATCGGTGGAAGTGAGTGTAAGTAAGCTAAACCCTCCTATAAAAGGGCTATGCAAAAAGGCAACGGTTACGCTTGCTGGTTAACAGTAGGATCTACGAATACAAAACCTCGTGCATCTGCTCCTTCGTAGAAGTCTACTTGCTTACCGATGAGAAACATGAGTTCACCTTTTTGAACAAAAACTGGGATTGAACCCGCAAAGTAGGCTTGATCATTGGTTTTTTCTTTGTCAAAGCCAAGAATAAAAGACACACTACAGCCACCACCTTTCACACCTATACGCAGGCCATAGCCTTCAGGGATGTTCTTATGAGTCATAATGTGGTTAATCTCTTTTTGAGCTTTATCCGTTATCTCTATCGGTAGGTTCATTTCGCCAAAGAAAATACTTATTTTTGATCTTACGCTAACAAATAAAAGATGGAGATGGTTTACGACCTGTTGAAAATTACAATTCCAGGTATTTTGATTTTGTATACAGCTTACCTTTTGGTAAGGTCATTTTTGCAGAAGCAATTGGATGAAGTTCATTTGAACCTACGACATAAGAATCAAGAAATAGTTACCCCTATTCGTTTGCAAGCGTATGAGAGAGTTTGTTTGCTGCTAGAGCGGATTTCTCCAAACAATATCATTCCAAGATTGAATGGGCCGGAGATGACCGCCAAACAACTTCAGGGTGCGTTGGTTAGTGAAATACGTAGTGAGTTCAATCACAACCTATCGCAGCAGGTGTATATGTCAGAAGATGCTTGGATCTATGTGACAGGAGCTGTAGAGCAATTGATCTCAATGATCAACGAATCGTCCAATGAATTGAAGCCAGAGGCCACCAGTCTCGACTTGGCTCGTTTGGTTTTCGAAAAATCAATGAAAAATGAGGAGGATACGATCAGAGGGACACTTTCTTTTATTAAAGGTGAAATCAAAGAATTATTTTGAGCAAGGATAAAAACATAAGCAAAATTTGGTCAAAAGCTAAGGCCACGGTAACTCAAAGTGAAAGGGTAAAAAAGTTGCTAAATGAGGTGCGTTCTAGAATTCAGGGTCTTACTGAAGATTCTGAGGAACGATCCTCATTTGTAAATCAGGTGCTGATTGTAGTCAGGATGATCAAGGCTCACTTCAACAAAGATTATACTGCTTTCTCAGCCACTACCATTTTATCGTTGGTCTTTGCACTGGTCTATTTTATAACTCCAATTGATCTAATCCCAGATTTTATTCCCGCTTTGGGGCTGACAGACGATATTTCTCTGTTTTATTTCATTTTCAAAAATCTGGCTGAGGACATAGAATCTTTCAAAGATTGGGAAGATGGATATGATGAAGAGTTAGAAGAAGCTTAGACAAGGGTTATGATTGCAGTCATTCAAAGAGTATCTGAGGCAAGCGTCACTATAGCCGAAGAAGTAAAATCAAGTATTAATCATGGTTTATTAGTCCTTTTAGGAATAGAAGAGGCTGATGCCAATGAGGATATTGATTGGCTCACTAGCAAGATTGTTAACCTGAGAATATTTTCAGATGAAGAAGATAAAATGAACCTAAGTCTTCTAGATGTAAAGGGGGAATTACTCGTAGTAAGCCAATTTACATTGCATGCTTTGACCAAAAAAGGCAACCGTCCGTCATACATCAAAGCTGCAAGACCTGAGGTGGCTATTCCACTTTACGAAAACTTCGTTCAGCAACTCAAGACATACGGCAGACCTGTAGGCACCGGTGAGTTTGGTGCAGATATGAAAGTCAGATTACTCAATGATGGACCAGTGACGATCATTATTGATACCAAAAATCGACAATAGAGCCAATATCCTTTTAATTCAAAGGCTCACAATTCATTCTTCTTTGTACTACCTTTGCCGACTTTTAAAACTGTATGGATCACTATAGAAACTTCTGTATTATCGCTCACATTGACCATGGGAAAAGCACCCTTGCGGATCGTCTGATTCAGGCTACTGAGACTGTTTCGGCTAGAAACATGCAGGCTCAGATGCTTGATGACATGGACTTGGAGCGTGAGCGTGGCATCACCATTAAGAGTCATGCTATTCAGATGTATTATCCATATAAAGGCGTTCCACATACGCTTAATTTAATAGATACCCCTGGACACGTTGACTTTTCTTATGAGGTGTCCAGATCTATAGCAGCTTGCGAAGGAGCACTTTTGGTTGTAGATGCAGCACAAGGAATTGAAGCACAAACTATCTCGAATCTTTACTTGGCGCTTGAGCACGATTTGGAAGTGATTCCCGTGCTAAACAAGATTGACTTGCCAGGAGCAATGATCGAAGAAGTTTCGGATCAGATAATTGAGTTGATTGGATGCAAACGAGAAGACATTATTCACGCAAGCGCGAAAGAGGGAATCGGTATATCCGAAATTCTCGAAGCTGTGGTGGAGAGAATTCCAGCACCTACGGGGGATGTAAAGGAGCCACTTCAGGCAATGATTTTTGATTCAGTATATAATACATATCGAGGAATCGAAGTTTATTTTAGAGTGTTTAACGGCACATTGAAAAAAGGGGATCGTGTCAAATTCGTTAATACAGGCAAAACTTATGAAGCTGACGAAATCGGCGTTCTGAGATTTGAGCATGAACCGAAGCAAGAGATTTCAGCTGGTAATGTTGGCTATCTTATATCAGGGATCAAAGTTGCCAAAGAAGTAAAAGTAGGGGACACTATTACGCATGTCGATCGTCCGACCCAAAAAATATTAAAAGGATTCGAGGATGTGAAGCCGATGGTTTTTGCAGGTATCTATCCAGTGGAAACTACGGACTTTGAAGAATTGAGGGCCTCTATGGAGAAGCTTCAACTCAATGATGCTTCATTAGTTTGGGAGCCAGAGACTTCCATGGCACTGGGGTTTGGTTTTAGATGTGGGTTCTTAGGAATGCTTCATATGGAAATTGTACAGGAGAGATTGGAGCGAGAATTTGATATGACTGTGATCACCACAGTGCCATCTGTGAAATTTAATGCGATCAAGCCAGATGGATCTGTTCTGGCGGTGAGTGCGCCATCTGAGCTTCCTGAGTCCAACTACATTTCGCATGTTGAGGAACCATATATCAGAGCTCAGATAATTACCAAATCTGATTTTATCGGACCAGTAATTGGGCTTTGTGTTGATAAGCGTGGAGAACTTAAAAATCAAGTTTACCTCAGCAGCGATAGAGTGGAGCTAACATTTGAGTTACCGCTCGCTGAGATTGTTTTTGACTTTTTTGATCGACTTAAGACGATTTCACGTGGTTATGCGTCACTTGATTACGAGCTCATTGGCTATCGCCAATCACACATGGTCAAGCTAGACATCATGCTCAATGGAGATCCTATTGATGCCCTCTCTGCTATTGTTCATAGAGATAAGGCATACGAATGGGGAAAGAGACTTTGCGAGAAGCTGAAGGAGTTAATCCCTCGTCAGATGTTTGAAATTGCTGTTCAGGCGTCAATAGGAACGAAAATCATCGCCAGAGAATCCGTTAAGGCTTTGCGTAAAAATGTACTGGCCAAATGTTACGGAGGTGATATTTCTCGAAAGAGAAAACTTCTCGAGAAGCAGAAGAAAGGTAAAAAGCGAATGCGTCAAGTAGGAAACGTAGAAATTCCTCA
Organism: uncultured Marinoscillum sp.; assembly: GCA_964351885.1. Lineage (GTDB taxonomy): Bacteria > Bacteroidota > Bacteroidia > Cytophagales > Cyclobacteriaceae > Marinoscillum. The sequence goes on along the minus strand of CAYGPP010000102.1, from coordinate 2,393 downwards.
AGAAGCATTTATGGCAGTTTTGAAACTGGACTAAAAAATAGAACAATGAGTACGCCTATACTTTTAGATGGTAAAAAAATAGCCTCTGAGATTAAGAGTGAGATCTCGGCACGAGTTAGTGAATTGAAATCTCAGAACTTCAGAGCACCCAACTTAGCGATCATTATCGTCGGTGACGATGGAGCAAGCCATACTTATGTTAATGGTAAGATTGCAGCATGCAAGTCTGTAGGGTTTGATTTTACACTGATGCATTTTGCAAGCACCATATCTGAAGCAAAGCTGATCAAGCACGTGGAGAATTTGAATGCTGATGAGGATATAGATGGGTTTATCGTGCAGTTGCCCTTACCTGAGCACTGCTCAGTGGAAAAAGTTACAGAGAGCGTAATTCCTGTAAAGGATGTTGATGGCTTTACCAATCAGAACTTTGGGAGTATCATTTCAAAAAAGCAATTGATTATGCCTGCAACACCTTTTGGTGTAATGGAGTTGCTGAGAAGATACAAAGTAGAGACAGAAGGAAAACACTGCGTCATTGTAGGAGCTAGCAGATTAGTTGGAGCGCCACTTGGAATGATGATGACAGAGGAGGGCAGGGCTACTGTTACACTTTGTCATAAATACACAGAGGATTTAGCTTCGCATACAAAAGCTGCAGATATTCTTGTGGTTGCCGTTGGTAAACCGGGTTTAGTTTCTGCAGACATGGTAAAAGAGGGAGCTGTGGTTGTAGATGTTGGAACTTCCAGAATAGAAGACAAAACGAGAAAATCAGGATTCAGATTGGCAGGTGATGTGGAGTTTGAGGCTACCGCACCAAAATGCTCCTACATTACTCCTGTCCCAGGGGGGGTCGGCCCAATGACCATTGCCTCTTTACTACTCAATACACTAAAAGCATATGAAGAGCAGCACATTCAATAGTGTGCAGCAATTAGATGAACTTCCTTTGATGGAGTCATTCCTGACCATTCAGGGTGAAGGAAGTCATTCTGGACGAACGGCCTACTTTGTGCGCTTTGGCGGATGCGAGGTTGGTTGCGTGTGGTGTGACGTGAAGGAATCCTGGGATGCAAATGCCCATCCTAAAGCTACGATCAAGTCTATTGTAAATGAGGTCAAGTCTTCAGGGTCAGAAATCGTGGTAGTCACCGGCGGTGAGCCGTTGATGTATGATTTAGATATTCTGACTAGCGAGCTAGCCAAGGTTGGAATCAAAACGCATGTTGAGACTGCTGGGGTTTACCCAATTACTGGCCAATGGGATTGGATGTGTTTTTCACCAAAGAAATTCAAAGAACCAAATCCAGTATATTACGACTCGTCAGACGAATTAAAAGTTGTCATTTACAATAAGGCAGATTTTAAGTGGGCTGAAAGTCACGCAGAAAAATGCAGAGCTGGCATGCAATTATTTTTGCAGCCTGAATGGTCGAAGCGAGACCAAATCACACCACTCATCGTTGATTATGTGAAGAGAAATCCAAAATGGAGAATATCATTACAAACACACAAATACCTACAGATTCCTTAAGAAAGTTGACCAGACTCATACTTCTGGCGATTCTCTCTGGCTTCACAACTGCATTATTCGGCCAAGCTCCAAATAAGCGAGCAGTTAAGCTCACCACTAAAGCTGAAGAGCAAGCAAGCTTTAGAGATTTTGATGGGGCTAAGGAATTACTCAAAAAGGCCATTGAGGTTGATCCATTATACAGCAAGCCATATTTGCGCCTTGCAGCAATATTCAATATTTACCAAGAGACTGATTCCGCTTGTGCTTATTATAACAAATTAGCCAAAGCAGTTCCAGAACATAAAATTGACCAGAAACTCTGGGCTAGAATTGCTGGGATCAACTATGAAGTGGGAAATTATCAACTGGCTAAGCAAGCGCTTAATAAGGTGGGACAACCTGATTCTTTCCTATTGCGAAGTATTGATTTTTCTTTAGAAAGTATTTCCAAGGCGATTGAGCTGGAAATAGTACAGCTTTCAGAAAATATTAACGCCTACGAACTTCAGTACTTTCCTGCATTAACAATTGACGAAAATACAATCATCTATACCAAGAGAAATGCGAATCACCCGTCTGCCGACGAGGATATTATGGTGAGTAAAAAGATCAAGGGAAACTGGATTCCTGCTCAGTCGCTTTCATTTAACATCAATACACAGTTTAATGAAGGGGCATGCACGATTTCAGCTGACGGAAGCGTCTTGATTTTTACAGCATGTGAAGGCCGCCAATTGATCGGAAGTTGTGATCTCTTTATCACCCGAAGGACTGGAAATAGATGGTCGAAACCTGAGAACCTTGGGGATAAGATTAATTCAGTGTTCTGGGATTCCCAACCTTCTTTGAGTGCCGATGGGCGAACGTTATATTT
>CAYGPP010000101.1:14423-14546 GCA_964351885.1 uncultured Marinoscillum sp. | reverse complement strand
CAAGCGGGCCGAATGATAATGACACTCCAGACAGCCCAGTAGTCCCAGTACCACAGGCAGATTTGGCGATCACCAAGACAATTGACAACAGCAACCCGAGCATTGGAGACAATGTAGTCTTCA
>CAYGPP010000101.1:0-14323 GCA_964351885.1 uncultured Marinoscillum sp. | reverse complement strand
TGGATATCACCGTAACCGTCAATGCAACAGGAGATTACAAAAACACAGCAAGTGTAGACGGAGATCAAGATGATCCTAAGGAAGACGATGATGAAGATTCTGAAACACCAGTATTGACATCACAAGCTGATTTGAGTATCACCAAGACAATTGACAACAGCAACCCGAGCATTGGAGACAATGTAGTCTTCACCTTGACGGTGAATAACGATGGACCGAGCGAAGCAACAGGCGTTACTGCGATGGATGAATTGCCAAGTGGCTACACGTTCGTGAGCTCTTCAGCAAGTGCTGGAAGTTACGATGCAAGTACAGGCGCATGGACAATCGGAACGATGGCTGACCAGGCGACAGAGACCTTGGATATCACCGTAACCGTCAATGCAACAGGAGATTACAAAAACACAGCAAGTGTCGATGGGGGACAGGACGACCCTGATCCATCTGATGATGTGGATGAGGTGACTCCAATTCCTGTTAGTATCAACAATGCTGTGATCGCTAGAGATGACTCTTATACGACGGATAATGATACACCAATTACAGAGGATATGTTTGAAAATGATGAAGATCCAGATGGTGATAATTTCACTGTCAATTTAACTCCTGTGATAGACGTTACAAACGGTACTCTGGTGATCAATGCTGGCGGAACTTTTATTTATACTCCGAATGTGGATTTTGTAGGAACTGATAGCTTCGTTTACGAAATCTGTGATGACGGTCTTCCATCTACATGTGATCAAGCTACTGTCACAATTACCATCATGGAAGGAAACAATGCACCGGAAGTAAGTGATGATACTTACGAAGTACAGAACTGTATCTACATGGTAGGAAATGTATTGGCAAACGATTCGGATCCAGATGGTAATTCACTCATTGTTGGTAGCATTCCTGTCAATGATGTTCAGAATGGTGTTTTGGTCCTGCAACCAAATGGCGAGTTCACTTATACACCTAATAGTGATTATGTCGGAGCGGATTCATTCACATATCAAGTCTGTGACGATGCGGATAATGACAAGTGTACCGTTGGAACAGTGACGATCACTGTAATAGCTCCTTTGGATACAGATGGGGATGGTTTGTTGGATTGTGATGAGATAGGTGAAGATCCAGAGAATCCAATCGACACGGATGGCGATGGTATTCCTGATTTCGAAGATGAAGATGATGACAATGATGGAATTCCTACCGAGGAAGAGTTAGGTGAAGAAGAAGCAGATTGTGATGATGATGGCATTCCAAATTACCTAGATGATGCGCAATACTCTTGCGGTGACCTTCCTTTCACAAGTACCATTACGCCAAATGGAGATGGTTTCAATGACTATTTGAAGATTCTTGGATTGACTGAGTTTGACGATAATAACCTTATTGTTTACAACAGATGGGGAAATGTCGTATTTGAAGTTTCTGGCTATGTCAGCGATCCTTCATCTCCCAAAAGCTTTACCGGCTCATCCAATGTGCGATCGGCATCTCGAAACTTAGTAGATGGTACATATTTCTTCGTATTGAAACTGGAGAGGAATGGAAAAGAGCGGATTCAGAGAGGTGCATTTGAAATTAGGAACTAAGCTGTTTGCAATTAGACGAAATGAAGTTTGGTTTGGATCATTTATGGATATTCATCGAATCAAAATGGTGATTCGCAGAATTATAATGAAAGCAGAGTTAGGGTGTATATACTTTCGTGATTGTTAAAAAACGATGAAAAAACTCTTTGTCATAATTCTGATTATTACAGTAGGTCTCCAAAAGGTCAATGCACAGCAACAATTCATGATTACCCAATACATGTTTAATGGATTGGCCATGAATCCAGCCTATGCCGGTATCCATGACGGAGTGAGTGCTAGTTTCCTCACCCGACATCAGTGGGTAGGAATTGAAGGAGCACCAACTACCCAGTTTTTCAGCATTCATTCACCTATGAAGTATCATCCAGTTTCAGTCGGAGCAGTGTTTTATAGAGATGAGATTGGTGTGAAAAAGGAGAATACGGGTTACTTCAGCTATGCTTACCGGATAGGACTTACTAAGAAGATTAGGTTATCCCTCGGACTACAGGCGAATATGCATCAGATTAATCAGGATTTCATTATTGGTGCGGCAGATGACCCTAATGACCCAAGGCTTGTTGATGATAGTGCGATGAAGTTCAATGCAGGAAGTGGTTTTTTAATTCATTCTGATAGATTTTACTTAGGTTTCTCAGTTCCGCAATTACTTAAGAATAAATTTGGATCTCAGGAGCTGTCTCTAGGACGGCTTGTACAGCATATGTATGTTACTGGAGGTTACGTATTCTTATTGAATAATGGAGTGGTTTTCAAACCTAACTTTCTTCTAAAGGCTGTGTCTAATGCACCGATCTCTTTAGATTTAAATGCTAATTTTCTACTTAAAAATGTTCTTTGGGTAGGAGTGAATCACCGTTGGAATGAAAGCTTTGCAGCATTGTTTGCATTACAAATTGGTCCAAGAATGCAGTTGGGATACTCTTTTGATCTGAATAGCAATGATTTGAATAGTACTTCGCACGAATTAATGATTAACTATATCGTTGATTTCCCGACTAAGAAAATTCTAACACCAAGATATTTTTAAACCTCCATTAAGTGGTTAAATCGTTATTATTCTCAGTCTTATTTTTGTTCAATACGCTTCTCTTGTCTGCCCAAGAAGAAGAGCTGCCAAGAAAGTATACTCGCGCTCTTGATAGGGCAGATATGCTCTATAGTTCATTTGTGTTTAAGCAAGCTATTGACCAATATCAGAAGGTCCTAAACATTGGTAAGCACGATTCAGCAGAGGTTTATCTTCGAATTGCAGATAGCTATCGCTTGATAAATAAAAATGAAGAAGCGCTTAGATACTATGATATAGTTGATAACCTTAACGTAATGACGAGGCAAGACCTCTCCAATTATGCTCAGGAATTGATTCTTGGAGGTGATTACATCAAAGCCAAGATGATAGCTGATAGTCTAGGAACATCCTTAGCAAGACTCAAAAACTCTGACCTTGTCAACGAAATTAGGATAGATACAGCAGCTTATTTCTTGGAGAACTTGGTAGTGAACGGAAAGGATGGTGATTTTAGTCCGGCGTATTTTGAAGATGGAATAGTTTTCGTTTCCAATAGGGAATGGAAAAGACTTCTCCAAAACAAATACTATTGGGATGAGACATTTTTCTTGGATCTATATTATACGCAGAATGTTGATAGTACGGCAGAGTATTTTTCTCGCTTTAGCAAGCGAATCAACTCGATATATCATGAAGGGCCAGCTACATTCTATTTTTATGATACCAAAGTGATCTTCACTAGGAATAATTTTAATCAGGGAAGGAAGCAGCTCAGTAGTGATGGAATCAATAAGTTGAAATTGTATTCTTCTGAGAAACCTGTTGGGCAGAAAGATTGGAGCAAACCTGTAGAACTTTGGTTTAACGATGATAATTACTCGGTCGGTCATCCTACTGTGACCAGTAATGGGAAGCGCTTGTATTTTGCTTCAGATATGCCTGGAACCCTCGGAGAAGCTGATATTTTTTACTCAGATTTAGTAGAAGGAGAGTGGGCAAAGCCTATTAATATGGGAGATGTTATTAATACGGAGACTGACGAACTATTTCCTTTTATCTACCAAGATAGCATCCTGTATTTTGCTTCCAAAGGTCATCTTGGGCTAGGCGCGTTAGATATTTATCGGATCAATCTGAATAACCCAAATGACACACCAGATAATATGGGCAGTCCTCTGAATTCAAAGTATGATGATTTTGGGTTGATTCAAAAGGGGAATGTTGGTTACTTCTCGAGTAATCGTCCGGGAGGTAAAGGTGGAGATGACATCTATCGCTTCACTTACACTCAGATTATACCTCCAATACCATCCTATATTGTGTCGGTTAAAGCCATTGATTCAGAGACTTTGGAGCACATCCCGGGATCCATTGTATTTGTAGAAGATTTGTATAATCCGGATACAGTTGTTTACGAGGAGAATATTGGAGATATCTATTATTTCGAAACTCTGGAGAACCAGTCATACTATGCCCGAGGAGTAAAGTCAGATTATTTTGCCAATGAGATCTCATTTGAGATAGGAGAGGACTTAGGGGTTGATACGCTGTTCTATGAAATTCCTTTAGAGAAGATTGTGGTGGGTAAAGCCATCGAGTTGGAGAATATATATTATGATGTCAATAAATCAGATATTAGGCCTGATGCTGCCATTGAACTAGATAAGCTGCTTAAAATCCTTAAAGACAATCCTGAAATAAGTATTGAGTTGAGTTCACATACTGATTCTAGAGGTAGTGATCCTTACAACCAGAAACTATCTCAAAGACGTGCTGAATCGGCCGTGGCATATATCGTAAGTAAGGGTATAGATGCTGAGAGAATTGCTGCTAGAGGTTATGGGGAAGAGCGTTTAGTCAATCGCTGTAGCAATGGAGTCAATTGTTCTAAAGATGAACATCAGGTGAATAGAAGAACTGAGTTTGCAGTGACCGATACTGGTGGCTGACATTGTTAAGTTTATCTGAATCATTAATCCAATTTTAGTGATTGTATTTAGTTCGGATTTAGGATTTATTCTATCATTCAGTCGTTTTTCATAAAAATTCTAGTACGTTCATCAGTAATGCTACTTAAATCAAAATCACTTTTCTACTAGGAGTGAGAGCCAGTATTTTACTATGGAAAATAATTCGTGGTAAAGATGAATTTTGGGCCTAGGACACTTCTCTAATTTTCATTATTTTATCAGTACCTCCAGCAATGTGGCTATCATCACATGATGATAACCATATAATAAGTACCTTTCATAGTTTCATAAATGCTTACGAATTAGCCCCAATATGACTTGAAATATGATTTTATTAGCCTATTTGTTATTGTTTAATAGCTTTCAAAGTCCGACAGATGTTATCTCTAACGGACGTGAAAGAACACTTAAAGCTGGTATAGCGGCTTTGGATAGTTTGCCCATTACGATTACCCAATACACATCAATCAGAAGTGCAGGGAGCATGAATGATTTCTACTCAGAAGGGGACTATTGGTGGCCAAATCCCGAGAACCCCGATGGTTCATATATTCGAAGAGATGGTGATAGTAACCCAGATAACTTCGTGGCTCATAGGTTGGTGTTGATGCGTTTTGCAGAATTGGCGGGAGCATTGGGAGCGGCATATAAATACTCCGGAGATGAGAAATATGCAAGAGCATTGATCAAACACCTAAATGCGTGGTTTGTAGATGATGACACGAAGATGAATCCACATATGCTTTACGCGCAGGCAATCAAAGCCAAGGTAACAGGAAGGGGAATTGGTATTATAGACACCATTCATTTGATGGAAATCATCTTAGCGGCCAAAGCCATTCAAAACAGTCAAATTTGGCAAGAGAGAGACAAGCAAGCGGTATTAGATTGGTTTGATTCTTATCTCGTTTGGCTTACCACCCACCCGTTCGGGGATAAAGAAAAATTCAACGGAAATAACCACAGTAGCACTTTTGCTCTTCAGGTCGTGGGGCTGGCAATGATTACCGAAAATCAACCCGTCCTTAAAACGTATACTGACTTCTTCAAAACATACTTATTGCCATTACAAATGGATGAGCATGGAGGGTTTCCAAAAGAGTTGAGTCGCACCAAACCGTATGCCTACTCTATCTTCAATTTAGATGCTATGTGCGCTATTGCTCAGCTGCTGAAGATGAGTGGTCAAGATGACTTGTTTGACTTTTCACTTGACGATGGTCGTAGCTTAATGAAAGGAGTAGACTTCCTGTATCCCTACTTACTCAATAAAAGTCTGTGGCCGTATCAGCAAGACATTAAATACTGGTCTATGCTGCCATGGCAGTCTCCTGCACTATTATTTTCAGGTTTATCTTCAGGCAGACAGGAGTTACTAGAATGTTGGTCATCCTTGGAGACGGAGAGTGATGTATATGAAATACGGAGAAATACCTACGTGAGATTTCCTGTTCTATGGATTGATTAACGGCTCGTCTTATTGCCCAATGTTGAATTATATGCGCATAAGAACCTAGCGATTTTGAACAGAATAACATCAAACTCATTAAGACGGTCTCTTGTGCCAAACCAAATCAGTCTATCGCTATCTTGGCTAATAGCCATTAGCGAACTCTAGGAAAGACCATTTAACTTAGTGTGGACTGGATAGTCAAATCAAACGTTCTCCTACAAATCCACAATTAAGTAAGGCTGCAATTATTTTTTCAATCTTTTCTCTAGTTGATACCTGTAAAGAGATGGAATATATTCGACCTTCCGATTGGTCTGCTCAATCCAAGCGTCAGGGCCATATTTTATAGTTATAGGCTTATTGCCATGTACGCCAATTACTCTAGCTTGAGTGCCATCTTCCATTCCATTAAGCAGGATAGAGGCTGTGTCCTCAAGTCCATCGAGAAAATGCACTTCAATATTCCAAAATGTGGAAAAGGAACCATGAGAAGGTTTCCAGTAAGGAGCTCCACCGCCAGCGAAAAGCGGATATTCGCTATTTCCGTTGAGACTTATATGAACTTTAATGTCATCAAAAAGATTTTGATGATTAGCCCCGGAGTGCTGATCTAAAATAGGATTAATCAACACCTCGCAATCCGTAAAGACACTTTTGGTAGAGAACGTATTGAAACTCAAAGGATGTCTTATTTCATTAGCCACTCTCAGCCCATCCACTAGTACATTGTGAACTCCCCCAACGTATACTGAGTAATGAGCAAGCTTATCTCCAGAAGTTTCAATGTTCGACACGGTCACGTTGGCAATCTCCTCGGTCATCACGCCAGCATCGGAGTTAATCACCTTTACATCATCTACCCAGCCATCGTACAATCTGGTGAGATAAATAGCATTGAAGCCCTCTTCTACATGGTGAGCAATAGTCTCAGCCATTGGGAATTTGATACTCAAATGCTCTATTCCAATTTGTTCTAAATGCTCCCAGCGAGTGATCATGGGTGTCCATTCAGGCTTAATGTCAACCAAAAGGGGGCTGCTAAGTGTAACTTGTTTGCCTTTGATAGCCACAATTCTTACTTGTTGCTTGATCAAGGGTTCATTAGGGAAGTTCCAATGATGGGAGCCTATTTTAAGGTCTCTTGTTTTGTATAGTTCATCAATCAAAGTTCCCTTCTCTCCAACTCTATTGTACCACTCTAGTTGAATTACTTCTCCAACTTTGATTTGATCAGGGGATTGAACAGTTACGACGAGACTTCCTCTTTTCCCAGTGGTGACTTCTGTTAATTTCGATTTATGTTGATTGTACTCAGGAAGATAAGATTTTACGCGTGTGCCTTCTTTTCTTACCCAGATCATGCCTCCAGACCATGCATACTGAGAAAACGGCAAGTTGATATTGTTGGCTTTCTCTCGTTGGACTTTATCAAATTTGACCAAATAATCTCTTAGTTCTTGAAGTGACTCAGGGTTTTCAATGTACTTCATTGGCCTTGGGCAATAAATAGTAGTGCCTTTTTCTCCACTTCCTGTTCCTCTCAAGATGATATTACTTCTGGTGATATAGATAATTTCACTGAGGATATATTGTCCTGGCTCTAGCTGTATAATGACATTTCCAGCTTCATTCTCTACACTCTGAATAGCCTCTATCAGCCCGAAACTATCATCGATACCATCGTTGGGAATGGCACCAAAATCACGAACTGAAACAACTTTAGCACTGAGTAATGTTCCTTTAGCCTTTGTTCCGTTTTCATAACCTGCGTAGGAGAAGTCAGGTAAATAGGCTGAGTTTTTTTGAAGGATGTTCGGTTGTTGTCCGTACAGGGTGTTGTTGATACCTATTAGCAATAAGAAAGCAGTAAAAAGTAGCTGAGAGAATTGAGTCATAGAAGTAGAAGTTATTGAATGAAGTTACTAATTTTTATAAAACTGCGTAGAAAGCACACAGAAAAATTAGAAGTCCAAATAAAGCAGCATTGATGTACATTATTGTCATGTGAATATGTTAAAAGAAGTATCGAGTAAAAGTTCTCGTGCCTGTGCGATGGTTAATTTTTTAAAATGTCACATATCTGAATGCATAGAATTCTACGATGCACATAAATTCAAGAGACAATTGGCCAATTGGATGCTGAACGATGCTTCTGTAATTGTGAAATATGCTATTTTGAGAGGCTAAAAGAATATTATTTATGCATTTATCATTTTTATATCATATTATTTTTGTTTTTATAAAGAAGTTGATTAAAATTGGTCGACCAATTAATAGTCTACCAAGGATAAACACGAAATGGACTTGTTAAATAATTTTTCTCAAATAGTAGTAGAATCTCCTGTAGATAAGATTATTAGGCAGATAAGAGACTTAATAACGTCTGGGCAATTAAACCCCGGGGATCGTTTACCCTCGGAAAGAAAGTTGTGTGAGCGTTTAGGCGTGGGAAGAACTCATCTCAGAGACGCATTGCGGAAACTCGAATTTTATGGGATTTTAAAAACCCATCCTCAGAGCGGAACAGTAGTCGCCGGAATGGGTTTACCCGCATTAGAAGGGTTAATTACTGATATGTTGGGTTTGCAGGGTAATGATTTTAAATCATTGGTAGAATCTCGGGTAATTCTTGAGACCAATATAGCGCAGTTAGCTGCTGAGAATAGATTGGATAAAGACATTGTTGATCTGGAAAATGCAATTGACGCGCAAGTGAGTAGAATTGCGCTTAATGAAGATGCAATTGAAGAAGACTTATTGTTCCATTTGAAGATTGCTGAAGCGGGTAAAAACTCTGTACTTAACTCGTTAATGCTCATCATAATGCCAGACTTAATGCAATATTTCAAAAAGCATAAAGTTTGTGATGATGTAAGAGCAGAATTTGCGATTCAACAGCATAAAGAAATCCTCCAGCATATTATAGACAGAAATCCGGATAAAGCTGGGGAGAGCATTAGGCATCATTTAAAAGATATTAGCGATTACGTCAAAACGCTGAAAAGTGACTTGTCGCTTAACGGAAATGGAATTTTGATGTGACTATCATTTTAGGGTGACATAAGTGAAACACTTTAAAAATATGACCTAATTGTGATTATTAATATCATAAGTGAATTAAAGAGTATAATTATTAACAACTATTAAACTAAATTTTAAACAGTAATTATTATGAAGAAGATGATGAAAAACTTAAGTACGAAAGCCATCTTGATGATGTCTTTAATAGCATCAATGGCGATTTATATTTCCTGCGATGAGGCGGCCGACGCAATTGATGACGTTGTGGTTGATCCAGATCCTGCGACAGTGAATGCAGGGTTTACGTCTAAAGTTGACCCTCTAGATTCGTATACCTTTACTTTTACAAGTACAACCGTTATTCTAGGTATTGAAGATCTAACTGGCACGTATGCTTGGGACTTTGGTGGAGATGGAACATCTACTGAGACGAATCCTGTACATACTTTTTCTACAGCTGGTGATTTCGTAGTTTCATTGACTGTGACTGCTGCTGATGGAACTGAAGGTGTAGCACCGACGGAGACAATCACAGTGACTGCTCCTAAGAATAAGTATGCCGTAATAGCGGATTTGTCCGATTCTGATACTGGTGAACTTAGACTAGGTATAGATTCTATACAAACTGGTAAAGTTACGTTTGTGTACAGAGTACCAGCAGGTGCAGCAGATGGTTTTATTAACGTTGCAGGAAATTCAACGACGGGTGATTTCGCACTTGTTGAGATCAGAATTAAAGACGAAGGTGGTCATGAATTCCGTGAAGGAGCTGATGATGCTACTATTGCGGCTGCAAACTTTCCTGATCCAAAGGTTGATGTATGGGTTCCGGTTGAGATAAGCTGGTCTGCAAATGGTACGGATGCGCCAACATATACCGTGATAATGGATGGTCAAACTGTAGCAACAGATGCGACAAGTACTACCAATGGTGGGGACGGAGATGTACCTGGTCATTTAGAGGCCGTCAAAGACGGTGCAGCTAATTTCCAGTGGAAATACAATTCGAATTCATCGACTTCTGATTTAACCTATCAGGTTGATGATATCAAAATATACTCTGGTGAGGCTATAGTATGGGAAGATGATTTCCAAAGCTATGACGTTGGTGCATCTTTGCATCCAGGAGAGGATGAAGCTGCTCCACTTACCGATTATCATATTAACTCGTCTGAAGCTACTGTTGCTGAAGAAGATTAAGGGAAAGTGAGTATAACTAGATTTTATGAAACTTAGAATCTAAATTAGAAAGGAGCGTCCACTAAGACGCTCCTTTTTTATTTTAATCTCATTGATCTAATTATTAGCCTTTTCTAGAATGAGACTTATCATTCGAGGCTAAAACGCTTTTTGTCATTGATTTAAGCTGGAATTTTCCAAATTAGCTTAACTATTGGAGTTTAAACCCACTTTTATTAAAGTGAACGGTCTAGGAATTATGAAAATTCAAAAACTATCTTTTTTAATCATTGGTCTTTTAGGCTTGCATTTAGCTTACGGTCAAGGAGCTTCCGAATTGATCTATATGGATCAAGAAAAGTTGACCTACATCCCATTCGCCATGACTGGACAATCGAATGCGGTCAATACCATTCCGGATTTTTCTCATGCCGGTTACATGGGTGGAGGAGTTACACTTCCCACGGATATTTCGGTTGGGGCTAGTGTTAATCCAGAGCCGGGTGATGATAGTCCTAGGATTCAGGCAGCTATAGATTTGGTTTCTGCATTAGAACTTGATGAGGATGGATTTAGAGGTACAGTACTGATTAAGGCTGGTCATTATAGTTTAGAGACACCATTGACCATCAGGAAATCAGGAGTCATTCTGATGGGTGAGGGGCAGGGACTGAATGGAACGGTTCTCCATTCCAATCTAAGGTCTAATCATGATATCATTAGCTTAAGGGGAAACAACATCAGTACAGACGGGCAGTCTCAACAACAAATTACTAGCTCATATGTGCCTGTTGGATCATATTCGTTTGATATTTCAGATGCCTCTGCTTTTAATGAGGGAGATGCAATTGTTGTCACAAGAACTCCAAATCAAACATGGATAGATGAACTGGGAATGGATCAGGAAACACTATGTGAAGGAAAAAGTGGTTGCTCGGGCTGGACGACAAGCAGTTATACAATTGATCATGAGCGTGTGATCGTAGGGATATCCGGGAATACCATATCGATAGACATTCCAATTGTAGATGTAATTGAAGATTACTACGGAGGAGGCACCATTTCCAAAATACAATCTTCTGGTAGAATTAGTCAATGCGGAATTGAAAATCTAAGAATTCAGTCCTTCTACGATGGCAATACTGATGAGAATCATGCATGGACTGCCATTAATATAGATTATGCAGAGAATTGCTGGGTAAAGGAGGTTACTGGACAGTATTTGGCTTATAGTACTGTGAACATTGAAAATTCAAACTTCAATACGATTCAAGATTGTGCTTACATCGATCCAAAATCTCAAGTATCGGGTGGAAGAAGATATTCTTTTGCGATACAATCAGGAGTGGGTAATCTTTTTCAGAGATGCTATGCCGAGAGTGGAAGACATGATTTCGTGATGGGATCAAGGGTAACTGGTCCTAATGTATTTTTGGATGGGTTAGCTGAAGATGCCAGTTCCGATATTGGCCCTCACCACAGATGGGCAACAGGAACACTCTTCGACAATATTAGAGGGGCGTCAACAAGGGTTTGGAATAGAGGGAATTCTGGCACAGGTCATGGTTGGTCAGGAGCTCAAACTATGTTTTGGAACATAGAATCATATGGCGGAGAATTCCGAGTAGACAGTCCTCTTGGTTCGATTAATTGGGGGATTGGATGTATCGGTACCAATCAGACTGGTGAGGGCTATTGGGAAAGTTGGGGTACCAATGTTCAGCCAAGGAGTCTTTACCTTAAGCAGTTAGAGGATCGATTGGGGAGTAGCGCAGTAGATGGTGTTGTAATACCCGATCAGAAATCTGGGGAAATATATGATTTGCTAGCCGCATGGGGTGGTCAAGGAGATTTTTCAGATGGAGGATTTCAGGGTGCTATGCCTAGTGTGAGTTTCATAAATCCAACTAGCACCATTGACGTGTCAACTTGGGGTGGAGGTGATATTCAGGTTAATGCTTCAGATAGCGATGGGACGGTTCGAAATGTGAAGGTGCTCATTAATGGAGAACTGATAGCCACGGACGACCAAGCACCCTATACATTCACTGATTTGACTGCCACGATTCGGGATCTTCCCCATACAGTTCATTACCTACAGGCCATTGTCACAGACAGTGATGGGAGTACTAATTTGACCAGGCTGGCTATTAATGGTGGAGATGCACCGGTGGTGAATTCTATATTCTTAGAATATCCTGATGTGCAAGTATTTCCGAACCCGACGCAAAACAGAGAACTAACTATTCAAATGAAGAAGATGGGTTCTTACACCGGAAAGGTTTTGGATTTGCTTGGACGAACAGTATATGAATTTATGTTTCAAGGAATAGAGCATAAAGGCATTAATCAAAATTTGTCCAAAGGAACTTATATTTTGGAGATACGAGATGAGGAAAGGATTCTTTCTCGAATGAAGCTCATGATTAATTAAACGTAAATGTCATGAGTAAAACGGGGAACTCAATTCTGGAATTCATTAGTTACCTGCATCATGGAGATCAAATAGATAAATTACAAAATTCGCATTTTTAGGTAAGCGCATTAAATTAATAATAAATAAGCCAAATTATTTGCCGATGAAATTGGCATGCACTAAATTGGTTGACCAATTGGTAGTCGCTTAATTGTATTGTTTGCGAATTGAGCTAATTGTTTTAAAAAGAGTGTCTTTGATGAATTGGTATTTATAAAAGAGAGATAAAATTTGATTGGATTCGCCTTAGGTGAATCTTGTCGATATGAGGAGTAATGCTGGACTCCACTGAAGTGATCTTGGATTGATACCGCACAACTATTATCTAATAAATAAATAACTATGAATTATTTTTTACAAAGTTCTATTGGACGTTCCAAGTGGGTGATAAGCCTCTTAGTAATGTTCATGTGCATGGTTTCGATGAGTGCACACGCACAGGGAACCATTAGTGGTAAGATCACCGATGAGAGCGGTGAAGGTTTACCTGGTGTTACTGTTCGGGTACAGGGAACAACCACGGGTGGGATTACCGATATCGAAGGAAATTTCAGTTTAACAGCAGCTAAGGACGCTGTATTGGAGATTTCGTCAATAGGATTTGAATCGCAAACCATTTCTGTGAATGGACAAACCAAGTTTAATATCACCCTTCAAATGGACATAGCTGAATTAAATGAGGTTGTAGTTATCGGTTATGGTAGTGTACGGAAAAGTGATATCACAGGAAGTGTAGCCTCCGTCAAAGCGAAAGATCTTGTTGCTTTCCCAGTTTTGAGTGCGGCTCAGGCATTGCAAGGTAGGGTAGCCGGCGTAACAGTACAGTCGGAAAACGGAGGCGAACCAGGAGCTCCGCTAGGCATTAAGATCAGGGGTACTACGTCTTTCTCAGCAAGTAGCTCCCCACTTGTTGTAGTGGATGGATTCGTAGGGGCTACCATGCCTCAGCAGAATGATATCCAATCGATAGAAATTTTGAAAGATGCTTCCGCCGCAGCAATTTATGGTTCAAGAGGAGCAAATGGAGTTATTATGGTAACTACTAAGAAAGGACTACCTGGGAAAATAACGGTAGAGGTAAATTCGACAATTTCTTCATCGGAAACTTCCAATAGATTAGATCTTTTGAACGCCGATCAATATACTGAGTTTCAGACCATCTTAAATCCAGCTTATGTTCAAGGGCCTGCAGATACAGATTGGCAAGATGAATTGTTTAGAACCGGAGCCCTTCAAAATCACCAGTTTTCCGTTCGCGGAGGAAGTAAGGACATTAACTTTTATGCTTCAGCAGATTATTTCAATCAGGATGGAGTCATCATTAATTCGGCATTTGAGAGAACTTCTTTTCTTGCAAACATTGATGCGCAGGTAAATGAGAAGTTGAAAATAGGAGTAAGTCTCTTCGCTCGTAGAAGTGAGAGAAATGGGGTTTCCACACAGTCAACGGGCAGTACCGCCAATGGTGGAGGAGATGATGTTATTGGGCTTATGTTCAGATTTAGACCGGATTTAGGAATTTACAATGATGATGGCACTTTCACCTCTCAAAATGTAGGCGGCTTCCTTGATAATCCTTATGCAGTGGCTACCGAACGAGTCAATGTGACCAAAGAAGATAGAAAC
>CAYGPP010000100.1:0-14573 GCA_964351885.1 uncultured Marinoscillum sp. | reverse complement strand
TTAAAATTCAAAATATGAGAAGTATCCTAAAACTGTTCAGTGTTGGGTTTTTGTGTTGCGTTTTCCTCTTTTACTTATCTGTATCCGCATTTGCCCAGAGTAAGATTAGTGGTCTTGTAACATCTTCCGACGATGGAGAGCCTCTAGTTGGGGCAGCTGTTTACGTTAAGGGCACCCAAAAGGGATCAATCACAGATCTGGATGGAAAATTCGCATTTGATGCACTACCAGAGGATGTACTTATCGTTTCATTTGTTGGTTTCGAAACTCAAGAAGTTCAAGTAAGAGCCCAGACAAATTTTAGCATCAGTCTAGAATTGAATGTAAATGAACTAAATGAGGTAATTGTACTCGGTTATTCTTCAACTACCCAGAAAGAGCTTTCGGCATCTGTGGTTTCTATTGGTGCTGAAAAACTTCAGGCGGTTACTTCTAGTAATGTACAAACAATGCTTCAAGGTCAGGCCGCTGGTGTTACTGTATCATCAGGATCGGGAGCGCCAGGTGCAGCCGCTGATATTAGGATTAGAGGACTGACTTCTCTAAACAATGATATTCCGCCCCTTTTCGTTGTGGATGGAATCATAGGAGGGAACTATGTTCCTAATGATGTGGAAACGCTTACCGTACTTAAGGATGCTGCCGCTATTGGTTTGTATGGAGCCGCTGGAGCCGCTGGGGTGATCATAATTACAACCAAGACAGGATCAGGAAAGCCTTCGATTTCTTTCAACGCTTCCGTAGGAACGAAAGAAGTTGTTACAGGAAATTTTGAGATGATGGGTGGCGCTGAGCTATACGAGGCTCAAAAGAAAATGTGGGGTGATGCAAACGTTGTGAGTTTTTTAAATAACAGACCAGAATACCTAGAAGATAGAGATTTTGATTGGTTAGATGCAGGGTTCAATGAAGCACTCATTCAAAACTACAACCTTGCTGCCAGTGGGGGGAAAGAAGGAATTTCTTATGGTTTTAGTATTGATTATTTCAATGAAGAGGGAACGTTTATTAAGACCGATTATGAGCGATTAAACCTTCGTGGTAATTTAAAATTTGATATCTCTGATAAACTCAAGGTTGCGACTAACATTAATGCCCAATTTTCAGAAAACAATTTTCATCATTACAGCTGGTTCGAAGATACTTTTTGGAACATGCCTTGGGATAGTCCTACTGGAGCAGATGGTGAGTTGCTCGGACCTAGTTACGTGACCAATACAAATAATGAGTGGATTGGACAATTCAGAAGAAGCTTTCTTTACTCTGCTGAATATGATCAACTCAATTTTCAGGACAATAACCTAGTCTGGAATGCAACAGTATCATACCAGCTAACAGATTGGTTAAGTTTGGAGTCTCGAACTCAGCTGAGTCAGTATTCAAATGAAACTCAAGAGTACTATTCTCCATTGACTGATTTCGGAATAGCCCTTAATGGTGTTATATCACAAAACAGATTCGAATCACAAGGGCTTTCGTCAACCCACTTCTTAAGATTTAGTAAATCATTTGGGAAGCATGATATTGGTGGATTTGTTGCGCATGAAGGTGGTGTATCTAAATCCTCGTTTTTAGGATTTAATGGTCAAAACCTAAGTTCTCTTTCAGTGCAGGTTCCATCTGGAGCGAGTGTAAACGTTACTCCTCCAGTCAATGCGGGGGATGCATTTATTGATAGAGGGATATCCTTTATTAGTGAATTGACTTATGGGTATAATTCCAAATACTTCGCTACTGGATACTTTAGACGTGATGGGAGCTCAAACTTCGCCAAGAATAAGAAGTTTGGAAATTTCCCTGGGGGCTCTTTGGCATGGCTTATTTCAGAGGAGTCTTTCTTAAAGTCTGTGGACGCTATCAATTTACTCAAAATGCGTGTGAGTTATGGTATTACGGGTAATAGTAACATCGAACGTTTCTTGAGTCTGCCAACGTATAATATTTCGAGACAATACAATAATCAGCCAGGAGGTGAGCCAGATAATCCTTCCAATCCAAACCTGCAATGGGAACAGACAGAGATGATTAATGCTGGATTTGACTTAGGTCTTTTCAATGGTATGACCATGAATGTTGATGTCTATCAAAAATCAGTAACAGGTATGCTTCTTTCAAATCCACTACCATTTTCGTCTGGCTATGAGCGGAGGACTGAGAATATTGGGGATATGAGAAGTCGTGGATTGGAGTTCAACCTGAGTTATGATAAAAAAATTGGTGACTTTTATTATTCAGGAAATTTCAACATTGCTTTTAACGAGAACGAAATTACTAAGATCACTGATGTGCTTGATGAGCAACCTCAGTTGGTCGGAAACATACAGCAATTAAACAAAGTAGGTGAAGAGGCATTCATGTGGTACATGCCAAGATGGTTAGGTGTAGACCCAGCTACTGGGGGGCCTACTTGGGAAGTGCTTACTCAAGAGGATGACGGTTCGGTTACATCGGCAGTTACTTCCACCTATACGGAGGCTACTTTCCAACCTATTGAATCAGCTCTTCCGGAATATACAGGCGGTCTTCGAAACTCTCTTACGTATAAAGGAATCACCTTATCATGTCTCTTTACATTCCAAGGTGGAAATCACATCTATCATGAGACACGAGCTTTTGTTGATTCTGATGGAGCTAATACTGGGGTGAATTTGATGCGACCTCAAGGTGATTGGGTTCGTTGGGAGAATCCCGGAGATGTGGCAACCCATCCTGAATATAGACGTGGGGGTAACAGCGGCGCCCACCAGAACTCGTCCAGGTATATTGAGAAAGGTGACTTTATTCGGTTAAGAAATGTGGCTTTATCTTATAGTTTGCCTAAAGGAGTGCTAAATGCTGTTAAGATGAAGTCAGCAACTGTGTCATTGAGAGCGGATAACCTTCAAACCTGGACAAATTTTTCAGGTATGGATCCTGACGTAGGATTGACGGCTGGTGCATTTGAGCAACCAGGGTTATCAAACCTGAAGTACCCAATAAGTAGACAGTTTGTTCTTGGTCTTAATGTTAATTTCTAAGCAGATGAAAACGATGAAAATATTCAAAACATTTCTTATGATCACACTAGTGCTGTCTTTCTCAGCGTGTGAACTTGAAATAGAACCACAGACAAAAGCTACCATCAATAATCTCTTAAATGAGCCAGGTGGTATTCAAACCGCAACTAATGGTAATTATGCTCTTTTTAAAGATGTATTGCCATTCTCGGGCCAGGGTTTTGGGGATAGTCGAAATGACTACACCCGCCATTTATACCAAATGAGTGAATTTGCTACTGACAATGTGATGTACACGCAATTCTCAGTAGATCCACTTTATTTGGTATTTACGCGGGAGCACAATTCTGGACAAGGAAATTCTTCATATTTCTGGTTTATTGCTTATAGGATGATCTTGGGGACTAACCTGATTATCAGTAATGCAACGGAAGGTGAAAGCCCAGAAATTGATCAACTGATTGGTGAGAACTACTTCTTACGGGCCGTAGCAACTTTTGATTTATTGAGATTTTTCGCAATGCCTTATTCTCACGGAACGGAAAGCCCGGGAGTCATCTTGAGAAGAAGTGATGATGAACCAAATATTAAGGCTAGAGCTACAGTAGGAGAGAGTTATGAAGCGGTAATCAGTGATCTACTCAAAGCTGAGGAACTAATGGATAATAGTCAAAGTAGAGGCGTTGAATTTGGTTCTCAAATAGCAGCACAAGCGTTACTATCTAGAGTTTACTTATACATGGAGGATAATGACAAGGCTCTTGAATATGCCGATAAGGTAATTGGAAATAGCATTGGTGTTACTCTTGCTGATAGAGGATCTTACGTAGACAACTTCGCAAATTCCTCAAGTTCTTCAGAGTCCTTATTCGTTCTGAAGTTCACTCAGCAGGATGGTAGAGGAAAGAATGGGTCTATTGGGTCGATGTATTATGACGATGGTAATAATGGTGGATGGGGTGAAGTTTTCGCTTCTGAGACTTTTTTAGACCTAATTAGACCTAATACAGAAGATGTGAGAAATGATCTGATTTTGACAACTGGCGGTTTAAAGAATGGATATGACATTCACTACATACTCAAGTTTACTGGTCAGGAAGGTATTGTGAATCTTTCATCACCTCAGTATTTGAGATTGTCCGAGATATACTTGAATCGCGCGGAAGCACATGCCAAATTGGGATCAGATGCGCTAGCTTTAGCTGATGTGAACACCATCAGAACTAGAGCAGGATTTGCTGCAGATAAGTTATACACTGCTGGCAACCTTGGCTCTAGATCCGTTTTGGATGTAGTCTTAGAGGAAAGGAGATTGGAATTAGCCTTTGAAGGTCACAGAGGATTCGATGCGATAAGAAATAAGAGAGACTTAAATCGTGATTACACTGGTGTGCATCTCGAAAATGGGGATACAAGATTGGTTATTCCTTGGGATGATGAGCGCTGGGCATTTTTGATCCCTGAAATTGAGTTGGTTACCAATCCAGATTGTGTGCAAAATCCTTAAAAACTTTTCTTCTTCAGACCAATGTAAAGTGCCGGATTTATCCGGCATTTTTTTTAGAATATCCTTATAAATCAATTTCCCATGAAGCTATTACTATTATTTCTATCCATCTTGTTAATTATCTCTTGTAATGGAGGAGGCAGCCCTGAGCCGTCCAGTTCCTTACCCTTGGAATATACCAAGTTTGTAGCGTCTACTGAAGACTTTGTAAATCCTGAAAGAGGATTTTATCGTTACTCCCAAACCAATTCTTCTAATTATTCTAAGCTATCTCTAGCTACGCTAAGACGAAATAGAGGAGCTACGTCATCATCTAGTTCATCGTACGAATCTTTCAATTCCTTGGTGTTTCGCTATTACGTTTTAGGGGATTTTGTCAATGCACCAATTTCGGAGGATTACCTCGCAGGGATGCAGGAGGATTTTGACATTGCGCGCGAAGCTGGCGTAAAACTGATTCCTCGTTTTACTTATACCACTACTGCCAATTCTGGAAGTTGTCCCGAAGGGTTTATATGTCCACCTTATGGTGATGCATCTAAGGGAACAATTCTAGGACATATCAAGCAAGTAGGACCAGTATTGACCAAAAATGCTGATGTGATCCTAACACTGCAAATGGGGTGGATTGGTACATGGGGTGAGAACTATTATACGGACTACTTCGGTGATGCGTCACCTAATGCAGATCAAGGTAAAGTGTTAGACCAGAACTGGATAGATAGAATAGAGGTACTCAAAGCATTTTTGGACGCAATTCCGGAAGAGTTGACTGTACAGGTCAGGTATCCACAGATGAAACAAAGAGCGGTTTACGGAATTGAGGCTCGAACAAATGCGGCGGCATTGACTGATTCCGAAGCATATGATGGTACTTATAAGTCTAGGATCGCACATCACAATGACTGCTTGTTCGCCAGTGCTGATGACTTTGGTACTTACGCGGATTATGGGAATAGCTCATCTCCACGAAGAACCGATGTTAGAAACCTGAAATCATACTTTGCAGATGATAGTAGATACGCTGTGGTAGGCGGTGAGACTTGTTTTGATGGCTACAGTCCTCAGAATGATTGCGCTCCTCTAGGCAAGGCTGATGATGACTTACGCTTGTTACATTACACTTACTTGAATGCAGATTATAACAATGAAGTGAATAATGACTGGGTAGATGGAGGATGTATGGAAGCCATTAAGCAAAATCTTGGTTACAGAATTGTGCTAGATAGTGCCATGATTCCCCTCACTGTTTCTGTGTCTGAAGAACTATCCATTAAGATGCATTTTAGGAATGTTGGTTATGCTGCACCAGTAACTATCAAACCAGTAACTTTAGTGTTGATGTCTGATGATGGTACGAACGAATACAGATATGAATTGGATACAGATATCCGCTTCTGGCATGACTCGATAACTATTGATCAGACTTTGAGCTTGCCTGATGGTATGCAGGAAGGAAACTACGATCTTAGCATTTTCATACCTGATAACCATGAGTCAATTGCTGATAGGCCTGAGTACGCGATTCGTTTGGCCAATGCCGATATGTGGAATGAAACGAATGGTTACAATAATTTGGGTATGAAATTGGAAATAACTCAATAGGCATGGATCGAAGAAAGTTCATACGAAATAGTGCACTGACTGGTGGACTCATACCCGCGTTTGGTTTTGGTAAATCAATCGAAACCACCTCTGATAGAATTCCTCCGCATAACTGGTCAGGTTATGATTTTGGTCCAGCTCCAGCTATTAAGAACAGACTTAATCAAGGTCCTTTTTCCACTTATGGAGCGGATGCTACTGCCGAGGGTTGCTATATAGTCATGATCACTGCACCTACAAAATCCTTTATTTCTAATCCGGGAATGGGGATGGTTACCTACTTGTGTGATGAAGTTGGGCCACCGAAAGGCAAAGAAGCTGATTTGTATAAATCATTGGAGAATTTGGTGAAATTTCCTCTTGGCGATAAGCTTTATCTACGTGTTGATTGGCGGGATATCCAAAAGGAGAAAGGTAAACTAGATTGTCCGAAGCATTGGGAAATGACTTTTGCGCTAGCTAAACAATACAATAAAAAAGTAAGCTTTAGAATACAGTTGATGAGTCCCGTAATTGAGGCTCACTCAGTACCTGATTTTGTAGCAGATAAAATACCATTTGTAAAATTGGGTACTACCAATGAAATAGGGATCAATGGAAAGGTACACTATGCTCCGCGCTACGATCATCCAAATTTTTTAGAGGCTTTTAAGGAAATGGATGATATGCTCGCAGACCGTTACGATGGGCACGAGTTAGTCGAGTACGTAGATACTTGTATGTATGGTTTTTGGGGGGAGGGGCATTCATGGCCTTTTCGAGGAAACCCATTCCCAAACAACACTATTGCAGAACAAACTTCAATTGAACTATTCGAACATCAATTAAAAAACTGGAATAAAACGCCTCTTGCAACGAACACACAGCCGGATTATAATGATGTAGGAAACTCGGAGGTATTGGATAGAACCATTCGAACTCACAACATGCTCCGTACGGATACTATTTTTATAGAACCAGAGCAAATAGAGGCACTGAGTAATCGACCACCATGGATTGGAGCCACAATAGAAAATGGCTTTTCAAATGGAACGCCTGAGAGTCTGCGCTTGATAGAAGGTCTTCCACGTACAGAACATATAATCTCTCATATCAAAGACGTAGGTCCAACGTACTGTTCTTTGTGGAATTGGCATGATTTGAAGGCAGACAATCTTCAGAGATATTATGATCAATATCCAGATGCGCTGGATGATCTAGTTACAAGTATTGGATATCGAGTAAGGCCTTCATGGGTATGGGCAGGAGAGAAAGACGACCACCAATACCTTATTTTTGGTTTGGCTAATGATGGCATAGCTCCAGTGCCAGGTGCGTTGGTACTCAGTATAAAGGATGAGACGGGAAACCTTCTTACATCCGGTAGCATAGATCCTGGTTATCCATTTCCAAAGAAAGTAAGACAAGCTCAAATGATATTGCCTGCGGGCGTAAAATGGGAAGGACTTAAGCTTTATGTAGAACTGGAAGTCAAAGGGCAGAGACATCCAGTATAGTGGGCTACCAAAACGGTGAACTCAGATGGGTCGATAACTCTAAGATCAAATGTTTAAAATAAGAAAGGGCTGATTTTTCAATCAGCCCTTTCTTGTTAACTGGTAAAAGTTCAAGAATAAACAACTAATGGAAATCACAAATTCTATTTCTCATTTGCTAATTCTTATTTAGTCTACTCTAAACTTTTGATTTCCAAGATTCGTACGGATGATATAAATGCCTTCTGATAGCATCAAATCTGATGTAGGGAGAAAGAGGTTTGAAATAGCCTGCTGGTAAGATTTTTTATAGACCAACCTTCCCTCAATATTCATGATATAGACCTCATTCAAAGAAAGTCCATTTAATCCTTTGACGGATAGACCCTGATCACTCATTGCTACAATTACATCATTCAGCTCTTTTTTTTTATCAGTGTTAAGAACTTGCTCTTCTTCATCAATTTCTTGAGGGACATACACATACGGCTCGTTGATAGTCCCGTAAAATTCGATTTTTTGAGTTTCCAGAATTCTGTCAGATTCTATTGTCACAACTGGGTTATCACCACCTGACGCCACTTTAGAGGTTATTTTTTCTCCTGGAGCGAGCAGTTTCAGCGTTTCTGTTGCTCTCACTCCATTGACAGCCACGTATGCATCAAAATAGAACGGAGCTACACCCACATTTTCTATCTCTATGATTGATTCTGTATCCGAAACTTGAAAAGAGTTAACCTTAAATCGATAGCCCATATACATACTAGCAGCCTTGATTCTTTCCATCGGGTGGTACCTCGACTGATCATTTCCATTGATATATGACATTTTAAATTCTTCAACAAATGTTTCAAATGCAACCCCATGCGCTCCAACATGCTCGTTCAACACGTTTTCTTGGTCATAGTCGGAGTAGTAGCTAAACTCTCCTCCTGCAGGAGCCCATTGGTAACGGTCTCTATCAAAGAAATTCCATGAAGATGTATTATATCCTGAGTGCCCTTTATGCATGAATGAGTCATCAAAGAGACCAAAATTGATGTTTTTCAATTCTTCCTTTTCAGAGAAAGGTGAATAGGTACTGCTTGCAGCGTCAATTGAGATATTCCAGAAAGTTTCTTGAAAAACAGTATCGAGATGTTTGAAAAATGATTCTTGAAATTCTTTGCTCGGGAAAGTTTCTCCAAGCTTAAATGGCCCATCATAAATGTGGTATTCTGCCCAGAGACCAAATCCCGTTTGTACAAACGCCAGTCGTGGGTCTTTGTCGTATTTCTTTGCGTATTCGGTGTAAAAGTCAATGGTGAATTCTTTTAATTCGGGATGCGTCCAATCCGGGAAAGAAGTGTCTCTACCTTCAGACTTACCTTCTGTCTCAATATAATCAGGTAGGGCTTTGATATAATCAGGAACTGTGGTGGTACGTCCTGGATAGGAAAATCTAAATCTTAATAACGCCTGATGATTTCGTGATGCCATGGCATCCAGCAACTCTTCTACGGCTGTCCAATCATATTCTCCTTTGCCTGTTACAACGTCAGCATACGACATGTAGGAGAATTCTAAGGATATGGCATCTGTTTCTATACGTGAATTCCCTGGCCAAAATACAATTCCAGTCATTGGTTGGACATTTTCGATTTCGCTATCCAATTCAACACTTACAAAATCTTGGGAGAAACACAGATTAGCAGAGATGAATATTACGAGTACAGTTTGTAGACTTTTCATCGAATTATATTTTAATTTGAAACTTATCGTAAATATAAAAGAAAGAATAAGAAAACAAATAGAAAGGAAACGAAAATATAAGAGCTATTTTTAATTCCTGAAGGATAAGCTCGAGGATTAAATTACGAGATTGTTAGTGACCTCATTATAAAATGAATTTTACACTCATGTCAGTATATCCACGACGAGGTATTTGGCATAACGCCCTTTTTCAGCTGTACTCCAGCATATAATCTACCAAATTTGTTTCTCGGCTGATTCCAAGCTTTTTTCTGAGTCGATACCTTCCAATTTCCACACCCCTAACAGAAATATTGAGAAGGTTGGCTATTTCCTTAGAACTCATGTTCATTCTTAGATATGCGCATAACTTTATCTCTTGTGGCGTCAGATCTGGATTTTCTTTTTTAATGTTTGTGAGAAATTCTCCATGCACTTGATCAAAATGTTTCGTAAACTGATCCCAGCCCTCATCTTCTGATAAGTTGCGATCAATATCTTTTATGATTCTTTTGAACTGATCCTTATTTCCTGCACTAGCGGTTTCTTTGAGCACATCTCTGATTCTCAGCATGAATTCATTTTTATTGATGAGATGCATTGTCGTAGTTGCCAGTTCCCTGTTTTTATGATCAATCTCTGATCTGAGCTTATCATTTCTAAGCTTGGTTATTTCTTGTTCCGACTTTTTAGAAACCTCTACTATCTCGTGATCCTTTTTGAGCAGCTCGCGTTGCTGCTTGATGGTTAATGATTTCCTTTCACGTCTAAATTTTCTATCAAGGAAGAACATATATGCCCCGAAGACTAGAAAAAATAGTAAACCATAGATCGTATAGGCTATTTTAGACCTGAACCACGGGGGGTAAACGGAAAAAGAGAATGAAGATTCCTCACTGATCGCACCAAATGAATTAAGGGCTCTTACTCTGAATGTGTAAGTTCCTTCGGAAAGATTTGTGTATTCTTTCTCGGTTAGGCTGCTCCATTCTGACCATTGCTTATCGAAATTCTCTAATTGATATTGGTATTGAAGTTTATCTTCATTGTTAAAGTATGGTGAGGCGTACTTGAATTTGAGTGATGTGAAATTGGCTGGAAGATTGACTTCCAAGGCATCCAAGTTGCCACTTCCCCCATATAATATTACATCTGATACCGATGATGTTTTTATTGACCTGATATAAGTGGAGAATAGTTGATCATTTCTAAAGGTATTACTGGGGTTATAGTGTATAAACCCTTCTTTCCCGCCGAAGAGTACATTTTCATGATCTATTACGTTTATGTTCTCAAGGTCATCAGATATGTAGGCATCAACTCGCGAAAAAATTTTACTTTGTTTAATGAAGTCTCCCTGAGGGGTTAATTCGAGATATCCTACTTCTTCATTATTCACAAAATATATATTGCCTGTAAGGTCTTGAGCAATAGCAGTAAGATGAACTTCTTCCCCTAGATGCTTTTCCAGTTTTTCAAAATGTTCAAATCGATCTTGAGCTTTGTTAAAGGAGTAAATGCCAGTCTCCGCCGCAAAAATGAGTTGGTCACCGTCTATCCGAAACACATTGATTAAGAGATTGGAGGGGAGCCCCTTCTCTTTGCCATAAAACTGTACGCGTTGTATTTTCTTGTATACGGCATCAAAGCTAACCTTGAAGACGCCCTTATAGCCATGGGTCATAAAGAGCGTTGTATCATCAATGAATTCAAAAACTCTACTAGACTCTTCAAAACCCAATATTTCTTTGGGAATAAGTTCACCATTCTTCCTTTCAAAGGAGGTAAAACCCCGATAGGTTCCACCAATTATTTGACTAGAACCAGGTATTGGATGAAATTTCCAAACTCCGAAATCATTATAAATTTCATTTGCAACATCATCCGAGACCTCAAACGCACCATCATGATGGGCAAGCAGTATGGAGCCGTTGATGTTCTGAACATTGTACACCTGTCCGCCACTATTTTTAATCATTTCATAACCAGATGGTTCCGAGATAGGATTTTGGTTAGCATTTTGATAGAAAAGACCATTGCTTGTTCCGAGGTACAGCCTGTTGTCTTGTAGCAGTGCAGAATACCCCGTTCCGGGAAGTCCTGATTCTGAATTGATAATGGAAAAGGGGGAAGCTAGTTCCAGTTTTGATATGCCGTTATTCAGTCCAATCCAGAGATTATTAAATGCGTCCTCGTGAAGAGATAGTATGGTGCGGTTGTCTAAACCCTTATCCTTATTGATATGGTGGAGAATTTTCCCGTCTTGGGTGATGATAATAATGCCATTATTCTGAGTGCCTATGGCAATATTTTTATTTTGAAGTAGCAGTACTTCATTCACAAGAGCAGATTTTAAAAACTGACTGATCTCCGGAAGCCAATTTTCCAGTTGATTGTTATAGAATCTATGGATTCCACCATTTTTCTGAAAAATCAGTAGACTGTTATTGTTGAAAGGAATTATACCTCTTACTTCATTCTCTAGTTCCGCATTCTTGTTCAATAATCCTTGAATCTTTCCCCCATGTACGGTAACAATATCATTGTCGAGTGTTTGGGCATATAAGGTGGAAGCTACCTTAAAGAGTATGCCGAATGTCTGATCATTTGGAATTCGCTTTACCGTATTGCCATCATAGGTAACAGAGCCCAAGTAAGAGGAGAAGATAATCTGATCATCGTGTTTTAGGATTCTCCAGATATCTTCCAAATTTCTATCCTCTTGAGGTAAAGAATCATAAAGACTATGAAAACGTAGCACACCATTTTCCTCAGACTTGAAATACCCGAATTGGTTTTGACCGCCTATATATATTCTTCCATCTATATCTGCAAATACAGACCTTACGCGGGTGTTATTGTCTACTTCATAGTTATTCCATGTGCTCCCATCAAATTCTAGGAGTCCAAAGTTATTGGCTACATATAAGTACCCTCTTTCATCTTGGCTAAAGTCCCAGTTTTGAATTCCACCGTCATAATCATCGGTGCTGTATGACTTGATGAGAGGAATCTTCGCAAAACCATAATGGTCAGATTGACTATATAAGCCTGAATTGGTTAATACGCACAATCCGAGTATCAATAGTGTGTTGAATAGAATTTTAGTGAAGGGTAGATGTGATATGAATCTCATAATTTCATCATTGTGAAATTCAATATAATTAGCTTTCTTTCAAAAAGTACCCATATCACGTTTAATTAAGTAATTGGAGAGTGATTGATGTAGTATTGATGTAGTTATTTTTAGTAGTTGATGAGGTATTGATGAGGTGCTTTATTCGTTGGTCTGATAGTATTCATTGCATATTTGAATATATCGTAATTACTAATGTTTTAAATTGCGAATACTTTAATAATTCAATCTTATTAACAATTAAAATTAAGAGTATGAAAAAGATGAAGATGTACAGTAAGGGAGCCTTACTATTTTCAGCCATGATGACGCTCATGATATTTGTATCATGTGATGAGTTAACAGGCACCGATGATGAGGATCCAACGGCAGATCCAATTGCAAGTTTTCAGTTCACAGTAGATGAAACTGAATTCTTGAAAGTTACTTTTAGCAACTTTTCTCAAAATGCAACTTCTTATAGCTGGGATTTTGACAATGGAGAATCTTCGACAGAAGAAAGTCCTGTTTATACTTATCCAGAAGCGGGTACTTATGATGTTACATTGACTGCAACCAATGCTTTAGGAGTAACAGCTTCTAAAACTGAAACAATTGCTTTAGAAGATCCTTTGTCAGCACAAAGAAATCTTGTAGGAGACAATGGTAAAGTTTGGCAGTTTATTGGAGATGCTTCGACTGGGATGAATCCTTACGAAGTTGGTCCTGATGACTTCTCAGCTGTATGGTGGTCACTTGGTGGAGTAGAGCCTTTGTGTGTTAGAGAGTGTGTCATGGATGATACTTGGACTTTCAACACAGACGGTACGTTCACATTCGA
This sequence comes from uncultured Marinoscillum sp., assembly GCA_964351885.1. GTDB lineage: Bacteria > Bacteroidota > Bacteroidia > Cytophagales > Cyclobacteriaceae > Marinoscillum. The sequence continues at coordinate 1,303 of CAYGPP010000100.1, read as the reverse complement.
AAACAATGGTGACTCTTGGGGTGAAGGTGGTGCTTTTGCCGAAGGTGTTGCGGGTGGTTGTTTCGACGCTTCTGTAGCTTCTAACTGGGTTGGACCTAATGGTGAAGACCTTAATGGTTGGAATTCTGGAACACATGATTTCACATTTGATCCTGTTGCTGGAAAATTGACAATCGTAGGTGGATTTATTGGTATTCCTAAAGCTGCTAATAACGCTGAAGTACTTGTTCCGGCAACTACTGTGACTTACGATGTGATTAAGCTTGTTGATGGTAACGTTGATACGCTTGTAGTTCAGACTCCAATACCTGGAGGATACTGGAGATCTGTTTTAGTGAGCTATGACAATGCTGCAGATAAAATTGTTACTGACGAATGTGCTGCTGTAACAGAAGCAGATGTTACTTTCAAAGTAAACATGAGCGATCACACTGGAACTTTCACTACAATGAATGTTTCTGGATCTTTCAACGGATGGTCAGGTGATGCAAATCCAATGACTGATATGGGAGACGGTCTATGGGAACTAACTATTCCAATTGCAGTTGGTGATCATGAATATAAATTCCAATATGATAACTGGACTGATGGTGGTGAAGGATTTGGTGATGGTACAGGCTATGAGGCATGTGTTGGCACGAGTGATAATAACAATTGGAATAGACTTCTTACTGTAGGTGAATCTGCTATGACAGTTGGTACATTCTGTTACAACAGTTGTGATGATTGTTCTGGAAACACTCCAGGAGAAGCTGCACCTGCTCCAACGGCTGCCGCTGGGGATGTAATCTCTGTTTATAGCGATACTTATGGTGATATAGCTGGACTTAATATTGATCCTGACTGGGGACAGGCTACAGTTACAACTGGGGCTATGATCGGAGATAACAACATGGTTAAAATGGAAGGTTTGAATTATCAAGGAATTGATTGGTCTGGAACGCCACAAGATGTAAGTGGAAAGACTCACGTTCACTTAGATGTTTGGACTAAGGATGCTACTGCAGTTGACTTCTTCTTAATAAGTCCAGGTAAAGAAACTCCTGTTGCTTTGACTATCACAACTGGACAATGGGTTGGCTATGACATTGCGCTATCTGATTATAGCTCTGTAGTGGATTTGGCTGGTGTTATTCAATTCAAGTTTGATGCTGTTGCTGCCGGTGACTCACCGACATTATATGTAGATAACATGTATTTCTACTAGAATAAATTAATTTTCACCATTAGGTGAAAATAAAAGTTTGAAAGAATCCGCCCATTTTGGGCGGATTCTTTCAAACTTATTATCAAAGATTTTAAT
>CAYGPP010000099.1:1626-15028 GCA_964351885.1 uncultured Marinoscillum sp. | reverse complement strand
CCACACATGCGAGAGTCACCAAAAACACTATAAAAGTTAAGCGCATGATTACTCAAACGAAATGGCAAAATCAGGTTGCACATTTTCGTCAATAAGATTTTTTTCGAAAGTCTTAAGTAAATCCTCAAATTGGGTTTCAGAAAAGGCTTTGAAGAAATTTTGAGTTTTAACTGCAGCATTCAAAGCCTCCATCTTAATCATAGACGTTTTAGGTAGACCAAGGAAGGATGAAATATCCTCTCCCAGCAGAAGACTCATTAAAGCCTTAGGATCCACGCCTCTGAATTGATCCCTTTGAGATTCGAAATATGCCACCAATGATTTGGTCAGCATTTTACCATCCTCAGATGCTCGAAACTCGCGTTTTCTAATTTGTCGTTCTATTAAACCAGCTTGTTTAATTGTCTTTGGCATATTCTCGAGACTCACTCCCATCAACTGACCAATTTTCGTCCAAAGAAAATAATAACTATCTGCGTCATTTTGATCGATTGTCAATCCCAATTTTCGGACTCCCCTGATAACCAAAAGTGAAAATGACAAAAAAGTACCAAGTAAATCTTCTTGATTGATTGGTACCTCGTCCGTAATACTACGCGATGCGTAGTGTCGCACCGCAGCATGAAGCAAACGAACTTTTAGAATTGAAACAAACCCTCTCCCTTTTGCCTCAAAGGCATTTCTTTGACTTACATCAAAAACAAACGATGCTGTTTCTAAGAGTCTCTTTTCCGGATTTTCCACAATTTTTTCTGATTGAACTAATACCCGTGCTCCATTGGCGCCAGCATAGCAATAAGGTAAAGAGTATAGTCCCAAAACTGCCAGAATAGGCTCAGTGTGACGTTCGAAGAAAGCGTGTGCTTCTGCCAAATTATCATCGCGTAAAGGTGATAATTGGAAAAAATTAAATGCGGGATATTTTAATATAAAAACATCTAACTCTTCGTTTGCGCCTATCCCCAATAGTTCTTGATAAATAGTCGGATTAGACTTGAGCCAAATGAATAATTCGTCTGCCGGTTGATCTCCTGTAAGTCGTAAAGGGTGCTTAGCCATAAAGTGTTCCTAGATTGATAAAGGAAGAACTCGTAGCAAAGAAAATTGATTTAATAAACTTGCTTAATTCTCATCCCACTTTCCTTTTTGAGGTGATGAAACTGACCATTTTCATAGCGATAGAAGCTTACGGCCATCACCAAAAATAATCCCAGTTCATCAGGCAACGACACTTCATCCAAAGATACTTGGGACGTCATTGGCTCAGTCGCTATTTTCAAGATAGGAAGCATAGGGCTTTCAAAAGCCCCAAATTGACCATGATGCTCAAGGTGAAGCGCTTCATAACTCTTGCTTTCGGTATTATAGTGGTAATCTGAGAGTGCCACCAACCGTGCATTGATTTTAAAATTAGTAGCCCCTTCTGGCTTTTGAAAAGTTGTTTCAGGCACAAATGCTGGGAAGTGGAGAATTACTTGACCTTTTCTACTTCCAGCCTTCACAAAATATTTTGCTCCGAATATATCCTCATAGGGTGCACTTGTATTGAATTCGAATCCATTTAGGGTATTGCCATGTTTACTCGGGTAAAGCGGGCGAGTACCCAATTGACCTTTCTCCAATGTCGCCAAATTCCTAAATTTGGCAGTCAACCTACCCGACACGTAAGACTCACAAATCTCAGCCATTGAACTAGAAAGTGAATCTCGCAAAACCTTAGACATCATTGAAGCTACTCCAAACTCCTTTTGATTATTTCGTAAGGATTCATACGATGGATCTTCCTTTATCCGTTCTGATGTTGGTCCACCATTTTTTGCTAAAATCTTTCCTTCAACTCCCTTGAGTTGATATAGACGATAACCTTTCTTGTTTTTAATTTCTAGAGCTGATTCGGTTGTTAATTTCATCAGTAGGACATTGCGATTGGGAGTATGAGTTCTATAAGATCATGAAGATATTAATTTAAGATCATGAAATAAAAGTATTTGAGGAAAATATTCATTTAACCAAAGTATTTTTATTGACTGATATTCAGATTGTTATGAATTCAACTTTAATATGACCAGTTCAGCCGAAAAATGACGGGTTGATCCAAAGAAATTTTATTATTGTAGAATCATCTGGAATGAACATTCCTATTTCATCACTAACCACAGACAATGAATAAATATTTCGGATCAAATCTTAAGTCGGATCTACCAGCAGGTATGGTCGTATCACTTGTTGCATTACCTCTTTGCCTAGGAATTGCGTTGGCTTCAGGAGCGCCTCTATTCTCTGGTGTGATAGCGGGGATCTCAGGAGGAATAATTGTAGGTTTTTTCAGTGGATCACAACTAAGTGTAAGTGGTCCAGCGGCAGGTTTAACTGTAATCGTGCTCAATGCCATTGAAAGCCTTGGTGCATTTGAATCCTTCTTATTGACGGTGGTCATAGCTGGTGTTATACAGTTGATTCTTGGATTCTTAAAAGCCGGAACTATCGGTCACTTCTTCCCATCATCGGTCATCAAAGGGATGCTATCTGCTATTGGGTTAATTCTCATCTTGAAGCAAATTCCTCATGCTTTAGGTGATGATCAGGATTATGAAGGTGATGCTAGTTTTTGGCAACCGGACGGAGAAAATACCTTTACAGAAATTGTTTTAGCATTTCAGAATATTGATTCTGGCGCCTTGATTATCAGTCTTGCTGCGCTTGCCATCCTTATCTTATGGGAACGCCCATTTATCAAGAAAATGAAATGGTCAGCACTAATCCCAGGTCCATTAGTCGCTGTAGGCTGGGGAATAGTTGCCAATTCGTTACTCTTCAACTCGACCTTTCCCAGCCTCCTACTTTCTGGAAGGCATCTTGTAAACTTACCAAGCAGTGGCTCAGTTGATGAATTTGTGGGGTTCCTTACCTTCCCAGATTTTAGTCAATTTGCCAATCCACAGATTTACATTACTGCCTTTACAATTGCAGTCGTTGCAAGTTTAGAGACGCTCCTTAGTCTTGACGCTGTGGACAAACTTGACCCTCATAAACGAATAGCTTCTACCAATCAGGAGTTAAAGGCACAGGGTCTTGGAAATATCTTTTCCGGACTTTTAGGTGGACTACCCGTAACGGCAGTCATAGTACGCAGTACTGCAAATATTAGCTCAGGTGGACAAACAAAAGTATCCGTTATATTCCATGGGATTCTATTAGCAGCCAGTGTGATTTTCTTTCCTGAATTTCTCAATCTCATCCCCTTATCAGCACTAGCTGCCGTGCTTCTTATGGTAGGATTTAAGTTGACTAAACCTGATATTTACAAAAGCCTATATGCTAAAGGTAGGTCTCAATTTCTTCCATTCATCATAACCATACTGGCCATTCTATTTACGGACTTACTTATTGGAATTACCATTGGAATTATTACTGGAATCTTCTTTGTACTTAAGGCAAATCTCCATGAAGGTATTTCAATCCAAGTAGTAGGGGAGAAAGATTATGTGATAACATTACAGAAAGATGTGAGCTTTTTAAATAAGGCGACCTTGAGGAAAACGCTTATGCACATCCCCAACGGATCTCACATTGTTTTTGATGAGACAGAATCAATCTTCATTGATGAGGATATTATCGAAACCATCGAGGACTTTAAAGAACGTGCCGCTGGTGATGGTATTACAATGGAAATCAAACAGGCTAAAGATACCATCAATACCAAATTTGGAAATGTTTAAAGCCGATTGGTTCAACTTGACTAGCTTTTCATCGTGAATCATAGAAATCAAAAGTTTATAAATAGAGCTTTCATGACGCTTTCTCTATTTTTGTTTCTACTCTTAGGAAGTTGCCATGCGAGTTATTACAAAATACCTATCACCAAGTCTCGATCACACTTCCGGCCTTATGATGACAAAAAGGATCGAGGTAAAAAGCGTGTAAAAATCAAGAAGTATAAATCTCTCAAAAAAACCAACCGCATAAATGCCCAATAGCCAATTGAAATCACTCTACTTCGTAATTGCCTTATGTCTGGTAGGATGCGGAATTGAAACTCAAACAAAAGAGAGAATAACAGGTGTATTAGGTGATAGCGCTATGCTAGTCAGTGCACACCCATTAGCCACCCAAGCTGGTCTTTATATCCTAAAGTCAAACGGAAATGCAATAGATGCGACTGTAGCAACACAACTTGCATTAGCCGTGGTTTATCCACGTGCTGGTAATATAGGTGGTGGAGGTTTTTCAGTAGTTCGTCTGGCAGACGGTACATTAGACGCTCTAGACTTCAGAGAAAAAGCCCCTCAAATGGCTCATGAGAAAATGTACCAAGACTCTCTCGGTAATGTAATTACCGACTTAAGTACAAGAGGCCATCTAGCGGCAGGTGTGCCCGGAAGTATCGCTGGAATGTGGCAACTCCACAAAAAATATGGAAGTCTACCATGGGAAATGCTCGTGCAGCCAGCAATTGATATTGCTGTTTCGGGTCATCGGATTACAGCAGATGAAGCTGAAGCACTCAATGAAAAACAAGAAGACTTCCAACTAGCCAATATGCATACTCCTTGGGTGATCAAGTCTAAAGGCTGGTCAGAAGGCGATTTCATTAGCCAACCAAACTTAGCAGCCACGCTCTCTTACATCAGAGACAAGGGAAAAGACGGCTTTTATAAAGGCGTGGTAGCTGATCAAATTGTTCAGGAAATGACATACGGTAAAGGCTTGATCTCCCATAGTGACTTGGCTGAGTATGAAGCTATTTGGCGCAAACCTTTAACTGGAAATTATAGAGGACTTAAGGTCATCAGTATGCCTCCTCCTTCTAGCGGTGGTGTGGCTGTTTTGCAATTATTGAGAGGTGCGGAGCTGCTAAATATTGGTCAGTATCCACACAATACCACTAATGCCGTTCATTTAATGGCAGAGGTAGAGAAGCGAGTATTTGCAGATCGCGCCAAACATCTTGGTGATCCAGATTTCAATTATGTACCAGTAAAGCAGTTATTGGATTCGGAATATATTATTTCCAGACTTGGAGAGATCTCAGTTGACAAAACCACAAAGTACTCTGAAATTGATGGTGGAATTGTTCCTTATGAATCACCAGAAACCACTCATTTTTCCGTGGTGGATAAATATGGCAATGCAGTATCCACTACCACTACTCTGAATCTGAACTATGGATGTAAAGTATGGGTAAAAGGTGCAGGATTTGTCTTGAATAATGAGATGGATGATTTTAGCTCAAAATCTGGTGAACCCAATTTCTTCGGGCTGATAGGTGGAAAAGCAAATGCCATTGCTCCCGGTAAGCGGATGCTCAGTTCCATGACACCTACCATCGTGGAGAAAGATGGCCAACTCAAAATGGTGCTTGGAAGCCCTGGAGGATCGACGATAATTACTTCAGTATTCCAGAGTGTACTTAATGTGGTTGATTATGATATGACTATGCAGGAAGCTGTTAACGCTAAAAAAATTCATCACCAATGGCTGCCAGATCTAATCAAGGCCGAAAAAGGTGCTATAAGTGAATCAACAATGGCCGAGCTTGAAAAACTTGGTCATGAGTTCGATTTCGTGGAAAAAATTGGCAGAAATGATTGTATCCTGATAAGACCTGATGGTCAACTCGAAGGTGGTGCGGATCCAAGGGGAGATGATACAGCCGCAGGTTTTTAATCTCTTACCACTTCAAACTCCACACGCCTATTGAGCTTTCTGGTCTCTTCTGTTTCGTTACTGGCGATTGGCTGATCTCCGCCAAAACCTTCTCCCGTAATGCGATCTCTAGGGATCCCATTGTCAAAAAGGTATTCTTCAACTGTTAATACTCTTTCTCTTGAGAGTTGAATATTGAGGACACTATTACCCACATTGTCTGTATGACCTTTCAAATAGATACTAATATCCGGATTATCATTTAGCATTTCCACTACCAAGCCTAACTCATCCTGCGATCCCTCCACGAAATTGGCTGTTCCGCGATAAAACAAGACATGGTCTAAGGTGATAATATTTCCCGTTTCTAAAGGTTCCAATTCAATGCTGACAGTCTCCGAAGGAGGCAGATTTTGCACATCAACACGCACCGAGAGATAACCTTTTGACTTGAATTCTATCATCCTCATGTCTCCGCTCTTTACTGTAGAAATAATACCCGAAGCATTAGAGATACGCTCGATAGTATCACTTTCGTTCAACCAAAGCGCGGTACCCTTCACACCAATACCACTTCGCTTATCCACTAATGCAAAAGTCAAAGTATCGGCTTTTTTCTCTGGGCTTATCCGCAACTTTACTACCTCAAAAATTTCCGAAGGTTTAATATCAGTTTTGATTTTAATACGCTTCACGTCACCATAACCATCACTGTTGCGTGTTGAAACATAATACGCATATTCAGCATCTGGTCCAAACATAAAAGAGGTTTCGGCCCCCTCAGTATTTACATCAATACCAATACTCGTTGGAGTTGACCAATTCTGCCAAGTATCATCCAATCGTCTGGTTTGATAAATATCGAAGCTTCCTGCACCTCTTCTTCCGTTTGAAGAAAAATACATCGTCTTGTTGTCCGCAGCTAAAAACGGTGTGATTTCTTGTAATGCTGTATTCACCACATTCCCTAAATTTTTCGGAGATGTCCAACTTCCATCTTCTTTCAACTCACACACGAACAAGTCATCCACACCATAACCAAGATTGTTTTCCATACTCAACATCAAGTATTTCCCATCAAGTGAAAGGTTGCCCGTTTGAATAGGTGATTTGTTCTTGAAGTAAGGAATATCAATGCGATCTACGGTCTTCTTACCCGAAAAAGCATAAACACCTCCCTCATACCTTCCCTTATTATACTCTACTTTATGGAATAGCAGATATTGCCCGTCACTCGTCCTTCCTGCCGGAGCAGAAAAAGCCTTATCATTGATTCTTATCGGCTCAGGAGTAGACCATGAACTGTCCAACTTGCTATACCAGATATCTCCAGCATCTCTAATCCCATTCTTATTATCGGGATGTTTTTCGCGTGTTAAGTACAATTCAGAATTGTCGAAATCAAAGAATAAATAATTCTCGCCACTAGTGGAATTAAGCTTTCGAACTGGCTCTGAATCACCAAAAAATACTACCTGAGCACTCAAATTCATGAAAATAAAAATGAAAAGGGAGACTAATAAGGATTTTATCATAATATAATTATTCCAATAGTTTTTAGAATTATTTTTATCTTAAACTATTCCTAGATATATTTGGCTCATTCCAACAGGGTTTTAACCCTATAGACAAAGTTAAGCAAGTGTATGTATGCAAAAAGAAATCTCTGAAAATCAGAGATTTCTTTTTTTTATACTCACGTATTTACTGGCTTTTTGCATAAATCTCCAAGGAAGAAAAGCATCATCTCTTGCATAATCCACTCCCACTCTTCTATCAATTTCAATTTCTACTGAGCCTTGATTTCTATCATTAGCTATCCAAATCGCATCTCCTTCGAGGTTAGAACGATCCAGTTGGGTTGTTATTCCTAAGGCTTGACTTAAGATACCTGGGCCTGATGTCAATTGTTCTAATTTTATTTTCGACCTCCTGGCTCGCATCGTTTCAATGCCAATTATTGGCTCAACTGCTCGGATCAAAACTGCATCAGCTAAATCGTGCCTATTAGTTACCACATTAAAGAGATGATGAATACCATAACACACATAGACATAGGCTATTCCACCACTTTGATACATCGTCTCTGTTCGCCTTGTTCGTTTCCCAAAAGCATGACAAGCGCGATCATTGCGTCCACAGTACGCTTCAGTCTCAACTATCTTGGCTGCTGTTATTATTCCATCTATGTTTGTGAAAAGACACTTACCAATCAAATCTCTCGCAACTTCCACAACATCTGGACGGAGGTAAAACGATTCTGGGAGTTTTTCGTAAGTAGATAAGTCATTCATTAATTAAAACACTAACTAAAACAATTGTATGAGTAAAATCACAAAATTAACCCTAATGGTAATCCTTTTTGCATGCGGTACAGCCATCGCTCAAATCGAAACACCGCAACCTAGCCCCGCAGGATCTGTATCAAGTGTCGTTGGACTTACTGACGTTAGCATTGACTACTTCCGTCCTAAAGTAAAAGGCAGAATGATTTTTGGTGAAGGAGATAAATATCTTCAGCCATTTGGTCAGTTGTGGAGAACAGGCGCCAATTCTGGAACAAAACTAACGCTAAGTACTGATGCGAAAATCGCTGGAAAAGATGTAAAAGCGGGTGAGTATTTGATACTAAGTATTCCAGGAAAAGACGAATGGACTGTGTACATCCATGGTAAGATGATCGGTGGTAACATGAGCAACTTCAAGGATGAAGACGTGGTGGTGAAAGCGATGGTAAAGCCAATTGCACTTTCATCCCCTGTAGAAGCGATGACTTTCCAAATCTCTGACATTAGCGATGACAATACTTCTGCTAATATTGAATTCTCTTGGGCTAAGGCTTCTTGGAAGCTACCTATTACGGTCTCCTATCAGGAAGCTGTAATGGCGTCAATAGCTCAAAACACGAAAGTGAATCCTAACAATTATGTACAAGCGGCCAACTTCTATTTGTCAGTAAACAAAGACTTAGACCAAGCGCTTGCATGGATGAATATGTACTTAGCTGAAGGAGATAACAGTAAGCAATTTTGGCATATACACACCAAAGCCAAAATCCAAGCAGCTTTAGGGAAAAAGAAAGAAGCCATCGCTACTGCGAAATCATCTATTGAATTGGCAAAAGCCAACGAAGGTGGAGATTTTGGATATGTAAAAAGAAACGAAGACCTTATTGCCTCATTGAAGTAATTAAAGATTCAGGTCTCAACTTGAAAGCCTTGACGATTACGTCAAGGCTTTTTTATTGCATTCTTGAGTCCTCCAATTTGAAAAGCCAGACTGAGAATAATTGTAATAAAACAACCTATCACGTTGTACCAAAGATAGCCTACTGTAATCACCTCATACACCGTAAGGAAATGACAAATGATCACAGAAATCTGAGCGATCACAGCTGCCCAAAACACTGCTGATCCTGAAACTCGCTTAATAAAAAAAGCAACCAAGAAAATTCCCAGTATGGTACCATAGAAGATAGATCCAACTATGTTCACAGCCTCAATTAGGTTCTCAGAATTCTTAGCGAGCATCGCAAATGAAATGGCTATCAGACCCCACAATACCGTCAGTCCTTTTGATACAAAAATATCGCTCTTCACCCCGACTTTTGAAACCAGTCTTTTATAAAAATCCATCGTGGTAGTCGACGAGAGCGCACTCAACTCAGAAGATGAAGAAGACATGGCTGCTGAGAAAATAACAGCGATCAACAGCCCAATTAGTCCGTGAGGCATATAAGTCAAAATAAATGTCAGAAAAATATAATCCGAATCCTTGGTCTTGATAGCTGGGTCCGCTTTTACTATTAACTCCTTGACTTCCTCTCTCACACCTAAAGATGCCGCATCAATTTTTCTTAATTCGGTTATCAATTTTTCCTCTTTAGAGATTTCTAGAGTCTCATCAGACAGTAACAATGCGATCTCTCTCCGATCAGACATCATTTGTCGATACTCCTGATTCAGAATCTCATATTCTTGAGCATAGGGGGAAGATTTCAATTGCTCGATGGAAGTCTCCTTGAAGTGAACCGGGGGTGTATAGAAGATGTAAAAAACGTAAACCATCACCCCAACGAGGAGCACTAAGAATTGCATAGGAATCTTCAGAACGGCGTTGAACATCAACCCCATACGACCTTCAGTGATATTCTTACCCCCCAGATATCTTTGCACCTGAGACTGATCTGTTCCGAAATAACTCAAAGTCAAAAAGAGTCCACCTGCCAAGCCTGACCAAATCGTATATCTCTTTTCAAAATTCAAATCGAAATCAATAGCATTGAGCTTATCGAGACTCCCAGCCAAATGCATCGCATTCCCGATTGAGACGTGCTCAGTAACGTAATAAACGATCACAAAAAGAGCAATCACCATTCCGCCGAGTATAACTCCCATCTGATACTTCTGAGTGATGCTGACCGCATCCGTCCCTCCTGATGCTGTATATATAATTACCAATAACCCTGTCAAGATGATTGTTCCTGTGAGGTTCCAATCCAAAATACTTGACAATATGATGGCTGGAGCATAAATCGTAATTCCAGCGGCCAAACCTCTCTGAATAAGGAAAAGGGTTGCCCCGAGAATACGGGTTTTCAGATCAAACCTCATTTCCAGATACTCATAAGCCGTGTATACTTTCAGCCTATAATAAATCGGGATAAAAAAGGCAGAAACGATGATCATGGCAATTGGCAAACCCAGATAGTTCTGAATAAAACCCATTCCACTTTCGTATGCCTGACCCGGAGTGGAAATGAATGTGATTGCACTCGCTTGAGTAGCCATTACCGACAACCCGATGGTTCCCCATTTGAGGGTTTCTCCTCCTCTCAGATACCCATCGATGCCCTGTGGCCCGCGGGTTTTCCACATACCATAAAACACAATCAAAAGCAACGTGCCTAGTAGTACGAATAGGTCTAATCCATTCATAAAAAAGCACGGCTAAATAGTGACAATAAGAGGATAATCAACACTAGACTTCCACCGACTATCCAATAAATAGTACTCCATGATTTGAAATATGGGGGTGTTGCGCTTTCTCTTTGGTTCGATTTTTCCATCTAATTCTTTAAAGTCTAATTCGGCACTGAGACCAAAAGCACCTCTATACATTTTGGCAAAACGCTGATGTGTGGGGCTATCTCATGATTGCCATTTAATTTATTCTTGGCCTAATGAAATCATATTGATCAGGAGCTTATAAGCTCCACTCACCCCTGCCGGAAGTTCTCTAAAAAGGGAAATTCCCGTGTAACAGTAATATCCTTTACCATGCCTTGCAATCAGCAAACTACCATTCTTAGCCGGCTCTCCAGGATCATTCATTGATAAAATAGGCACGAACTCCTCCGACCATTCAGATGGGAAGTATAGTCCTCTTTCCTGAACCCACCCGTCAAAATCCTGACTGGTAATTACAAATGGACCTTGAAGCACAGGATGTTTTTTATCTAAAAAACTAACCGGCGCTCCTTCTACAGTAACTCTATCGTGAGAAAGTGTAATTGGATAAGGAGCTAATTGCTGGGTCACCAACCCATATGACTTATTGTATTGAACAATTACGTTTCCGCCAGCTTCAGCATAATCAAATAAGATTTGATTTTTAAAGGCTAACCAAGGCAAGGTATTAAAAGCTCTTACACCCAAAATCACCGATTTATATTGTTTTAGGTTTCCTGTATTGATATCATCTTCTTCCAGCAGCTCTACATTATAGCCCAACTGTTCTAAACTATATGGCACATCATCTCCAGCTCCCATCACATATCCTATCTTTCCAGAGATGGTTTTGGCTGGCAGGCTCACCACCTGTACGACACTCTTGGGGAAAATTGTCTGAGTAGGAACATGATCATACGCTATCTCTACTCTTCCTTGATCATAAATATTCTCCCCTATTTGTAACTCCGCTTTAACTTCTGTTTGAGAAGCTTTTGAAGGAGGGGTGACCTGAAAATTGTACACCTTCTTCTCTCCGGTTCTATCCACTTTCACTGGGTATTCTTTAGGCCTCACTACCCACTCATTTGGAACATTCAACCTCAAAACTCCTTCAAAAGAACCACTTCCTGAACTTACCTCAACACTAATATTTTTAGGTGCCTTGCCTACAAAAACGATTGCGCGAGTGTCCAAATTGACTATTGCTTGAGGAATAATTTCTATCACACTTTTAATTTCCCCTTTTACAGGATCAGTGGCTTTATAAATTACAGGCAATTCAAAATCCATGAATTGATCATCAATTTTTAACGTGACCCTAGCCATCAACGGAGGGGTATTTTCTCCCTTACCAATCTGTTTTTGATTGTCTACTTGGTACATCCCTGTGGTGCCCGGTTTTTCTAACCAATATGGATTTGAAATAGCAACTGATTTCGGAATCACGAGGGAGTAGTCAAAGACATTATTCTGATTTTCACTCAAATCAAGATTATAAATAAACTGTTCCCGATCCACATTAAAATTCACAGATGTAAGCATGATTTCAGCATTACTCCTATTGATGATTTCCAAATTAGTTGCAATCGTATCACCCACGGTAAAAGCCTTTTGGTCACATGAAACTTCCATGAACATCCCGGTGACATCTCTGATCAACTCATTGATTTCAACCAACTTCACTTCCTTCCAATACTGATCTGGCAGACGCAGTAAAACACTCCTTGCCCTTATCAATGACCCTAAAATCTCACTAGGATTGGACGGATCAAATTGATCTAAAGCCTCAGAAATATTTTTAGCTGCATTTGTTGCACCCTCTATCCTCTTCCATGAAGTATCAATGCCATCGAACAAATCTTCCTTGGATAGATCACCTCCCCATTGTTCAAAATACTCATACTCTGAGCCACGGCTACCTGAGGAGCCAAACCCTTGGCTCTTATGCATACTTCTGCTGAGTGCAGAAATTTCTGTATATGATTTACCCAAATTGGTGTTATACCCACCCACATCTAACTTCAAGTATCCTTCATCATTGAAAGTCTTACCACTTCGTCGGAACGACCAAAGACCGATGTTGTAAAATATCTTAGAAGGTTGCCAAACGTCCACAAACCGCAATTGCTCTGGGAAAGCTGTACTGTCACCACTTAGCTCAAATGCTTCCATGGCAAGAATGGCTGATGCCGTATGATGTCCATGGCTAACACCAGGTTCTTGGCTAAATCTGGTAACCAAAACATCTGGTTTGAAATTGCGAATCACCCAAACGAAATCAGCTAAAACTTTCTTTTTGTCCCAAACTTCAAAAGTCTCATCTGGATGTTTGGAATAACCGAAATCATTAGCTCTAGCGAAAAATTGCTCACCTCCGTCAGTGCGGCGTGCCGCCAACAACTCTTGCGTCCGAAGAACTCCGAGACTTTCTCTTATTTCTGATCCGATGAGATTTTGTCCCCCATCACCTCTTGTAGCTGCGAGGTAACCTATCCGGAAATTGCGCCCATTGGCAAAGTAGGAAATCAATTGGGTGTTCTCGTCATCTGGATGTGCGGCCACATAGAGTATGCTACCAAGGGAATTCAGCTTTTCGAGTTTTTGCAATATTGATCCCGCCGAAAAGTCAGTCGTAAGCTGACTAAAAACTACGTTGAACGCCAAGCCCAAAACAACAAATCCAATTAATCTTAACTTCATAAATTTTATACTTTCTTTAATTACGATAGAGCTCACCTTCGGTTAGCCAACCTACACAATCAGTTGCAATCCCTGATTAATGGCATGCAAGCTAACGCCTATCT
>CAYGPP010000099.1:0-1616 GCA_964351885.1 uncultured Marinoscillum sp. | reverse complement strand
ACACTCCCCCAAGCCATTTCAGGGTTATAGATTAAGGATGAATCGACTATTTCTAAGGGAGACGAGATGTTATTTTCATATAGCTGTCCCGTACCCAGTCCTTGATACCCTTGGTTCGGAAAGTCTGCTGCAAATTGTGCGATGGCACTAAGGCCAATATTACTTTCCAAAGCTGACGTCAGCCACCATCCGATATTCAATTGATTGGCAATTTTAATCCACTCCAATGTGCTCCCAAATCCTCCCAAAAGTGTTGGCTTCAGAATGATATATTGAGGTCGGATTAATTTTAGCAATTCTTTTTTTCGGGAGTACTCATGAATCCCAATCAGTTCCTCATCAAGTGCAATCGGTATTGGTGATCGTTTGCACAAAAGCTGCATAGCCTCATGCTGACCAGCCATGATGGGCTGCTCGATCGAATGAATGTCATAAGGCTCTAATGCCGAAAGCTTCTCGAAAACCTTATTAGTAGGAAACGCGCCATTTGCATCCACTCGGATAATAAGTTTCTCCGAATGATGTCTCAATAATTCAATCAATTTGAGCTCTTCCTGAAAATCAATAGCGCCGATTTTCATTTTCATACACTTGAATCCTTGAGCCAGCTTACTCTCAATCTGCTCATTCATCCTATCAGGAGTCCCCATCCATATCAGACCATTAATGGGAATAGCCACATCACCTTGATGAAATTTATTTCGGAAAAAGCGTTTTTCTCCACCATTTAATAAATCTAAAAGAGCCATTTCGAGAGCCATTCTCAAACTTGGCAATTCTTCTGAAACCAATGATTTCACCACCGAGAAAACCTGCTCCTGAGTTTCGGGCAGTTTTGTCTTTAATAATTTTGAAGTAAGCTGCGGTAAAGCATCACTCACTTGTTCTAGAGTATCAATACTTAGGTTGTGCAATGGAGCAACTTCCCCTACGCCATAAAGTCGAGGATTGGATTCGTCTAATATCTTGATGAACATCACAGGATGTTTTGTCAAAATTCCTCGACTAGTTCCTGCTTCAAATTTAAAATCAAGTGTGTAGTCTTTATATTCGAGCTTTAACATAAGAGTAAAATAGAAATGTCAACAGAAAGTTTGGTACTCAATGAATTTCAATACAATCTTCCAGAGGAAAAAATTGCCAAACACCCACTCGAAAACCGGGCAGCATCTAAGCTTTTGTACTACAACAGCGGCAATATTGAACACCGTCAGTTTACAGAAATATCCAATTTAATCCCTTCTAAAACTTTGCTAGTCTTTAACGACACCAAAGTCATTCCAGCAAGGTTAATCTTAGAAAAAGAGACTGGTGCAAAAATTGAGATTTTTCTTTTAGCACCACTCAAACCCTCCGAAGTTCACGAGGAAATTATGAGTAGCATTGGATCTTGCGTTTGGCAGGCAATGATTGGTAATTCAAAAAGGTGGAAAGTCGATCATCAGCTTTCCTTAAAGCTCAGTAACACAAGCCTCATAGCGACAAGAATTTCCACCAATGAAGTGTCATTTAGCTGGTCATCTAGCCTCACCTTCTCAGAAGTATTGTCAGAAGTTGGACAAATTCCGCTTCCTCCATATTTGGGTAGGGCCGCAACGGAAGAAGATGTCCCTAGA
>CAYGPP010000098.1:6721-15098 GCA_964351885.1 uncultured Marinoscillum sp. | reverse complement strand
TTCCGTCCAAAACAGAATCGCAAATATAGATAACTACCAATCACTAATTAAACTATCAATGAAAATTATTTTGAAAGGGCTTCGTGACTCACTTAAGTAGTGTCTCTGTCCTATCAGGTCCTAACGAAATAAGTTGAATTGGTGTTTTGGTCTCGTCCTCAATATGCCGAACATAATTGCTTAAAGCGTCTGGCAAAGCGTCAAACCCTTTAATGTCGTTCGTTTTCCATCCTGGGTAAGTACTAAAAATAAAATCGTTATCTAAACCTTCCATATACAATGGAATTTCGGAAGTCGCCGACTCACCTGAACCGTATGCATCGCAAACCTTAATTTGATCCATATCTGACAACACATCCGCCTTCATCATGAAGAGTTGTGTGACACCATTTAACATACAAGTGTATTTCAAAGCGGGTAAATCTAGCCAACCACATCTTCTAGGTCGACCCGTGGTGGCCCCATATTCATTCCCTAGCCTTCTTAGTTCTTCTCCTTCCGCTCCATGCAACTCAGTGGGAAATGGACCACTCCCAACCCGAGTACAATATGCTTTGAATATCCCATAGACCTCTCCAATCCTACCTGGCGCAACACCTAAACCCGTACAAGCACCAGCGGCAATTGTATTACTACTGGTAACAAACGGGTAACTACCAAAATCAATATCTAGCAACGATCCTTGAGCGCCTTCAGCGAGTACACTTTGATTATCAACCAAAGCTTGGTTGATTAAATATTCCGTGCTCAAAATATCAAACCCTCTAACTAACTCTACTGCTTCGAAAAATCGCTTTTCTTCTTCAACTAAATCAGCCTCAAAATTGTAGCGTTCTAGGATCTCTAGATGAAAATCTCTCAATTGCTTATATCGGTCATCAAAATCAGCTTCGTTAACGTCTCCAATTCTGAGACCCTTTCTAGCGGCTTTGTCTTGATAGGTAGGACCAATTCCCCTTAGTGTTGATCCGATTTTCTTATCCCCTTTGGCTATTTCATAAGCCTTATCCAACATTCTATGTGTTGGAATAATCATCTGAGCCTTATTCGAAATGACTAAGTGCCTTTTTAGATCCAAATTGTATGGAGCTAAATCTTCTATCTCTCTCTTAAAAGTGATCGGATCTAGAACTACTCCGTTACCAATTACATTCAAAATTCCTTCATGGAATATTCCAGAAGGAATTTGATGAAGAACATGTTTGTGACCGTCGAACTCAAGTGTATGCCCAGCATTGGGACCACCCTGAAATCTTGCAACCACATCATACTTTGGAGCTAAATAGTCAACTATCTTTCCTTTACCTTCGTCTCCCCACTGAAGACCTAATAAAATATCTACTGCCATTAATTATTTGATTTTTTCTAGCGCTTTCACTTCGCTATCTACTAAATTGAAAATAGACTCCAGCTTGGTTATTATGAGTAATTTTTTAACATGCTCAGATGGCTTAATAAGATAAAGCTCTCCAGCTTTATTTCTAAACTTGGTTAGGATAGTGATCAACACTCCTATCCCGCTGCTGTTGATATACCTAACGTCAGTAATGTCAATAAGGCAATACTTAGCACCCTTATTTAAGGTATCATTAACCAACTCGACTAACTGGGGTCCATTGTTTTCCCCGATCAGATCCCCAACGATTGTAAGTCTTAGAATTTGACTTTCAAATGTATGATTATAATTCATTCTTAGATTTCATTTTATGCTCACAATTTTCGCGTTTACAGTTTGCATGAAAGATTAGTGAATGGTTAATCACATCAAACTGTAAAAGTTCTCCTACGGTATTTTGAATGTTTTGAATTCTTGGATCACAAAACTCCATTACCTTATTACAATCCGTACAAATCAAATGATCATGCTGTCGAAAACCATACGCTTTTTCAAATTGAGCTAACTTTTTACCAAATTGATGTTTGGTTACGAGATTAGACTCAACTAGTAAATCAAGTGAATTATAAACAGTCGCTCGACTGACTCTATAATTTCTCTGCTTCATGTTGATATATAATCCCTCAACGTCAAAATGGCCATCGCTTGAGTAAATTTCCTCAAGGATAGCATACCTCTCAGGTGTCTTTCTTAGTTTTTTTAACTCAAGATATTCGGTGAATATTCTTTTTACCTCTTCGTATACAACCACGCCAAGCTCAAATTTGGGTCAAATATAGACGAACCCAATAAGAATAACGATCAGTTTTCTCTTCTCACGGAAACAACGCCAGGAACATCGATCAATTTATCATTTAAGTGATCTATATGTTGGGTATCACTAACGTAAAGTTCGATCTCTCCCTCGAATATCCCCCCCTCGGTGGTAATTGTAATAGATCTCATGTTCACTTTCAACTCTTGAGAAATAATACTGGTGACATCATTTATCAAACCAATCCTATCTGTGCCTATTATCTTTAGTTTAGCCAAGAACGAATTATCCCGACTTGATGTCCATTTTGCTTTAACAACGCGATAACCGTAATTGGAAAGTAATTCCGCAGCATTTGGACAGGTAGTTCGATGTATCTTGATTCCATCATTTACAGTTACGAAACCAAAAACATCATCACCTTGAATTGGATTACAACATTTCGCGAATTTGTACTCTACCACATCCATATCTTCGCCAATCAGAAGCAAATCAAGATCGTCTTCCCGGACTTTCTTGATCTGAGTTTGCATTTCCTTGGCATCACTGACTCTTCTATTTTTATTTTGAGGTTCTACCTTGTCTTGAAACTTCTTAATCAAATTATGGTCAATCTTTCCTTTTCCGATGAGGTAGAAGAGATCTGTAGGAGTCTTAACTTCAAAATAGCTCGTGAGTTGATCAAATGCTTCTTGAGCAAATGGCACCTTTAGCTGTTTAAGCTTACGTCGTACGACTTCTTTTCCTTCCTCTGAAAACTGCTTCTTCTCTTCCTTGAGTGAATCTTTAATTCTCGACTTGGCCTTTGAGCTAACTACATATTTGAGCCAATCTTCATTAGGTTTCTGCTTCTTAGACGTAAGTATTTCTACTTGATCTCCGTTCTTGAGAGCATGATTCAATGGAACCAATTTTTGATTGACCTTAGCCCCCAAACAATGCGCACCCACTTCAGTGTGAATATCAAAAGCAAAATCCAATGCAGTGGCACCATTTGGAAGAGTCACCAAGTCACCCTTTGGAGTAAATGCAAATACTTCTTCGTGAAACAAATTGGAACGGAAGTCATCGACAAATTCGATGGCCGACGAATCGTTCTGTTCTAGAATTTCGCGCACTTTCCCTATCCATTGCTCAAGTCCTTGATCGGACTCTTTATTTTTGCTTTCTTTATACTTCCAATGAGCGGCATAGCCCTTCTCTGCAATTTCATCCATTCTTCGGGTTCTTATCTGAACCTCTACCCATTGTCCCTTACCGCTCATTACCGTGGTATGTAAGGACTCGTATCCATTCGATTTTGGTATACTAATCCAATCTCTTAGTCTATCTGGGTTAGGTTGATAATAATCTGTCACTATAGAATATGCTTGCCAACATGCTGCTTTTTCCATCTCAACATTGGTATCTACTATGATTCGGATCGCAAAAAGATCGAATACTTCCTCAAAAGGAACATTCTGCTTTTGCATCTTAGTATGGATACTATAAATCGACTTTGGCCTTCCTTTTATTTCATAATCGAACGGCTGGTCGTTCAATTCATCCTTTATGGGTTTTATAAAATTTCTTATAAACTTGGTGCGGGCATCTTTGGTGATATTGATTTTTGATTCAATATGGTTGTAGGCTTCAGCATTGGTATACTTGAGATACAAATCTTCAAGCTCCGATTTGATTGCATAAAGTCCCAATCTGTGCGCTAATGGCGCGTACAAGTAAATCGTCTCGTTCGCGATTTTCAATTGCTTATCTCTAGGCATGCTGCCTAAGGTTCGCATGTTATGAAGCCTATCAGCCAGCTTGATCAGAATTACACGCACATCATCGGAGAGTGTGAGGAGCATTTTTCTAAAATTCTCAGCCTGCTGAGAACTCCCTTGCTCAAAAACTCCTGAAATCTTCGTCAATCCGTCGATTATCTGGGCGATTTTCTTGCCATAAACATGCTCTATTTCACCAAGACTTATCTCCGTATCTTCCACTACATCATGAAGCAATGCCGCCACTATAGAAGTAGTGCCCAATCCAATTTCACTTGCACAGATATCTGCCACTTCTATTGGATGAAAAATATATGGTTCACCCGACCTTCGGCGCATGTCTTTATGGGCCTCCACTGACATATTGAACGCTTGTCTAATTAAACGGGCGTCATCATCTTTTAAGAAAGGTTTTGAATGCCTGAGTAATTTTCTATAGCGTCTTACTATTTCCTTTTTCTCCTCCTCAATATCGACCTCAATCATTTCAATAAAATCTTTAATAACTTTCTTTGATCAATTAAACTTTTGCATATCTTTGCACTCCAAAAAATGCGGATGTGGCGAAATTGGTAGACGCACTAGACTTAGGATCTAGCGCCGCGAGGCATGGGGGTTCGAGTCCCTCCATCCGCACCAAAAATCAACCCTCTTTCCGATCCCGATAGTTTTCGGGATGTGTTAAGAGGGTTTTTAATTTTTAATCATTAACAATTACCACATTGGACATCTCACTCGACAAAATCGACAAGACAGAAGCCTTAATTAAAGTTAGCGTAAAGCAGGAGGATTATCAACCTGGAGTTTCCAAAAAGATCAAGGACTACAGCAAAAAAGCTAGTATCAAAGGCTTTAGACCCGGAAAGGTTCCGGAGGGCTTGGTACGAAAGATGTACGGCAAATCAATATTACTTGAAGAATTAAATCAACTGCTATCTGAGAAGCTCAATACTTATTTGAAGCAAAGTGATTTGCAATTTCTAGGCGAACCAATGCCAAAGGAGGACTTTGACGCTATTGACTTAGATAACCAAACTGACTTTGAGTTCGCATATCATGTGGGCTTTGCCGAGGCGTTTGACTTGACTGTAGACAGTAAATTGAAAATCGAAAAACATTCGATAAAAATCGATGATAAGGTTCTGGAAGAAACTGTTGACAATCTAAGACGTCAGTTTGGAGAAATGACAACTCCTGATGTATCTGAAGATAAGGATATCCTTTATGGTCAGTTAATCAGTAAGGACGGAGAAATAAGCAAGGAGATTAGTATTGACCTGAAGGATGTAGAAAAATCTAGTCTCAAAAAACTGATAGGTGTCAAAGTTGATCAGGATATAGAACTAGATCCAAAGAAACTTTTCACAGACTCTCATAAACTTCATCATCTTTTAGACATCTCCCATGATGACTTTGACAACTTGAAGGGTAAAGTTTCTTTTACCGTGAAAGGAATCTCTCGCCAAGCTCCAGCAGAAATAAATCAGGAATTGTTCGACAAGACATTTGGAGAAGGTACTGTCTCGAGCGAAGCGGAGTTTATGGAAAAAGTAAAAGAATCCGTAGGTGGTAGTTTCAAAAATGAGGAAGAGCAGTATTTTGACTTTCAATTAAGAGAAAAGTTGGTCGAGAAAGCCAAAATCAACATCCCAGATGAATTTCTGAAAAGTTGGTTGATGAAAACAAATGATAAAATCACTCCTGAAATTCTTCAAGACGAATACACGACATACGCCAAAGAACTCAGATGGTCGTTGGTAAGAAATAAAATTGTGAAAGAGCAGTCATTCACGGTAGAAAATGAGGAAGTAGTTGAAGAAGCGAAGAATCTTATCAGGGCACAATTTGGTCAAGCTGGGTTGATTGGTCAGATGGATGATAAGCTAGACATGTTTGCCCAAAACTACCTCCAGGCCGAAAATGGGGACAATTATATGAAAGTGCATAACCAAGTACAGAACAAAAAAGTATTTGACTTTCTGAAGAATACCATCACCATTAAGGAGAAAAATGTAACTATGGATGAATTTAGAAAACTCTAAATGAAACCATGTGAAGTCAAAACAAGTTATGAAAGAGTCCTTAGTATAGTAAGGACTTTTTTATTTTTACCTAGTTAAGCTAAATTGAAAAGATGATTAATAAAGAAGAGTTTAGAAAATTCGCGGTTAAAGGCCAAGGCATTAGTGGTTCCACTTTTGATTCCTATGCTAATTCAGTAGAGAATATGACTCGTGCTGTTATCGAGGAACGACCTACCAATTTCAGAGAAATCGATGTATTCTCAAGATTAATAATGGATCGTATTATTTTTCTTGGGATGCAGGTTGAAGAGAATATCGCTAATATAATCACTGCTCAATTGCTGTTTTTAGAATCAGTGGACTCTAAAAAAGATATCCTATTGTATATCAATAGTCCTGGAGGAAGTGTGTACGCGGGTCTCGGTATGTACGATACTATGCAGTATGTCAGTCCTGATGTAGCTACTATCTGTACTGGTATGGCGGCTTCTATGGGGGCTGTACTAATGACTGGAGGTGCTAAAGGAAAAAGATCAGCTTTGCCACACTCTCGAATCATGATACACCAACCAAGTGGAGGAATGCAGGGTCAGTCTAGAGACATGGAGATTACTCTGAAGCAAATGCAAGAATTAAGAAAGGATCTTTATACGATCATTTCTAACCACTCTGGTAGATCTTATGAAGACATTGAAAGAGACTCAGATAGAGATTACTGGATGCGCGCTTCAGAAGCCAAAGAATATGGCTTGATAGATGAAGTACTAGAAAGAAACCCTAAGAAATAATGGCTCAAGTAACCTGTAGCTTTTGCGGTAGAAATAAAAAGGACGTAGATCTAATGATCTCCGGCATTCATGCTCATATCTGTGATAAGTGCATAACGCAAGCTCAACAAATATTGAATGAAGAATTAAAAACGAAAAGTAGCGTTGAAAGCCCCTCGTTTAACCTCATTAAGCCAACGGATATGAAGCGTCACTTGGACGAATTCGTGATTGGCCAAGATGAAGCGAAGCGTTACATGTCTGTAGCTGTGTACAATCACTATAAGCGTCTGATGCAGGTTGAAGGCAAGGATGATGTAGTGATTGAAAAATCGAACATCGTGATGGTAGGTCAGACTGGTACAGGTAAAACCTACTTGGCCAAGACACTCGCTAAAGTTCTTCAGGTTCCTTTTTGCATAGCTGACGCAACTGTACTAACTGAGGCTGGGTATGTTGGAGAGGATGTGGAGAGTATTTTAACACGTCTCCTTCAGGCCGCAAATTATGAAGTAGAAGCTGCAGAACGTGGAATAGTCTACATCGATGAGCTTGATAAGATTGCCCGTAAATCAGATAATCCATCAATTACAAGAGATGTTAGCGGAGAGGGTGTACAACAGGCACTTTTAAAATTACTTGAAGGAACTGACGTAAACGTACCACCTCAAGGCGGCAGAAAGCATCCTGATCAAAAGATGATCACTGTCAATACTGAGAATATTCTCTTTATATGTGGTGGAGCATTTGATGGAATTGAAAGGCATATCGCAAATCGACTTAATACTAGACCAATAGGTTTTGCAAATGCCGAGGACTTCAGTGCCGAGTCTTTGGACAAGGAAAATCTACTGCAATATGTAACCGCTCAGGATCTTAAAAGCTTTGGCCTAATACCAGAGCTCATTGGAAGGTTGCCGGTATTGACTCATTTGGATCCTCTGGATAAAGAAACGTTGACCGACATTCTGACAAAGCCTAAGAATGCTTTGATCAAGCAATATGAGAAGCTCTTTGCTATGGAAGATGTGAAGTTGACTATAACTCCTGAAGCACTAGATTATATTGTGGAGAAGGCGCTACAGTTTAAGTTAGGTGCACGTGGATTAAGATCAATATGTGAAGCAATTATTACTGACGCAATGTTTGATATTCCGTCTAACGATGAAATCACTGAGATGGAGGTGACAAGGGATTATGCCGAAGAGAAATTCGAGAAATCCAAGTACAATAAGTTAAGAGCTGCCTAATTGATAAATGGCTCTGGCCACATTTTGAGAAGCTTTTTGACTACCCAAAAGATCGAAAATCTCTGAGTAACCCTCAGAGATTTTTTGTTGTTTCTCACCAGCTACGAGAAGAGAATCTAGTTCATTTTGAAGGTTTTGAATATTCAGATTATCTTGAATCAACTCTTTAACCACCTCTCTTTTAAGTAATAAATTAACTAGTGAAATGAATTTTACTTTTGACAGTAATGTCGCCAGTACATAGGTAAGTCTACTTGTCTTGTAAATAACCACTTGTGGAATATTGAGTAAAGCGACTTCTAAAGTTGATGTCCCCGAAGTAACGATTGCGGCCTTAGAATTGGCCACAATTTCATAGTTATTGCCTTCAAATAATTGGACGTTCTGCAGTTCCGCAACTGGTTCATACAAAGAGCTCTCAAC
>CAYGPP010000098.1:0-6621 GCA_964351885.1 uncultured Marinoscillum sp. | reverse complement strand
AATCCTTCTCGAAAGGAAGAGTGACTAAAATTTGATCGCAATATCTTCTCAGTTTACTCACTCTCCAAGAACCCCAAGACCATACTTTAGGAGGAATATAGTATGCAACTTTATACCCATTCAGCTTAAGTATTCGAGCAAGACGCAGATTGAATCCTCCGAAATCCACTAGCAAAACAGCGTCAGGCTTTAACCTATTTATCTCTTGATAACAATCTCGAAGTAGTCTGCGATATTGAGCCAAGTGAGTAATAATTTCCCAAAAGCCCATAGCACTATATGCCTTGAAATGTCGCGTTATTTGTGTTCCAGATGCCTGCATGGCATCTCCTCCCCAACCTTGTATATCTAACGTATTATCCAATTTTTGTAATTGGTCAATGACTGATGCTGCATGGTTGTCGCCAGATTGCTCTCCAACGACTACAAAGACTTTCATGTGTGGTTCTCACCAAAGTACTCCACGTAATTACGCGGAGTTTCGTAGAGTTTCAGAGCGTGCAACTGGCAATCCTTTCCCAAGTCTTTGATTTTAGGAAAAAGGATTTTCCAGAATTCAAGAACCAAATTTTCACAGCTAGCCAATTTCCCCTGCATAAAGTCAACATCCAGATTTAGGTTTTTATGATCCACTTGGTCTGTAATATCCTTCCTGATCAGCGTACTTAATCTTTTCAAATCCACCACAAAACCAGTCTCAGGATCAGGCACTCCTTTCACCGTAACTATCAGGTCGAAATTGTGTCCATGCCAATTAGAATTCGCGCAAGGGCCAAACACTTCCTTGTTCTTTTCTTCACTCCAATTTGGATTATAGAGCTTATGTGCTGCGTTGAAATGCTCTTTTCTGCTTACGTAAATCATAGGGTAATCAATGAAATGTAAAGATAGAAAGAAACCTACGGTATGAATAACCATACTAGATGAGGATCAGTAAATTTGAATAAACAGTACCCTATGATAGTAGTAACAGGAGCCAATGGTTTTATTGGGAGTTGGATGATTCGCAGATTGAACCAAGACAACTTTAATAACATTGTTGCGGTAGATGAATTCAGAACGAAGGCACCACATAACTATATCAAAGGGCTCCGTGTAGCTAAACTTATTCATAGGGATGTATTTCTCATTTGGCTCCAAGAACATGCTACTTCTATTGAATTCGTATTCCACATGGGAGCAATTTCTGATACGTTAGAGACTGACGAATCTTTATTCAAAAAATACAATACGGAGTATAGCAAGAGTATATGGAAGGTCTGTGCTTCGAATCAAATTCCTCTGATCTATGCAAGTAGCGCGGCTACTTACGGAAATGGCGAAAATGGCTTTTCTGATGATCATTCGCTTATTCCAAGCCTCAACCCCTTGAATAAATATGGGGAATCAAAGCAAGACTTTGATTTATGGGCTCTTAAGCAAACTGAAAAACCATACTTCTGGGCGGGCATAAAGTTCTTTAATGTTTATGGTCCTTACGAAGAACACAAAGGAAAGATGGCCTCAATGATCTGTCAAATGACTCAGCAGATAAAACTCAATGCATCTGTAAGATTATTTAAAAGCAATGATTTGAAAATCAATGATGGAGATCAAAAGAGAGATTTCGTATATGTGGAGGATGTCGTGGAAGTAATGTATTGGCTCATGCATCATCGCAGGGACAGTGGAGTCTATAATATTGGGACCGGAGCTTCTAGGAGTTTTAATGAAATGGTTGACATTCTGTTTAGTGAAATAAACATTGCTAGGTCGGTTGAGTACATCGATATCCCAAAATCTGTAGAAGGAAAGTATCAAAACAATACTCAGGCTGATATTAAAAAGATAAAGTCCATCGGCTACCCAAGGGACTTTAAAAATCTTGAAGAAGGAATAGCTTCTTATTTTACTCTGCCTACTACCTTTTGACTATTTTCTCCCGGTATATGTAGGAGTCTTCAAATACTACCTCTAGAAAATAAATACCGGTAGTCAATCGGCTAAGATCCATTGATCCTATTTGGCCTAATGAATTGGATTGACTAATCAATGTCTTTCCGCTTAAGTCTAAAACATTTACCGTCTTTGGAGTTTCTCCATATCCAAAATCGAGTTGAACAAAATCCTGGACTGGATTGGGATAAATAACCAAAGTTCGCTGCTCGCTTGATAGGACACTCAGCCTTATTGATTCAGCTGACGAAAGTCCAAGACATGAATTCAAAACTACATCTACACTATATTCTCCACTCTCTGATGCTACATAAGTTTGACTTGATGCCCTTTCAATACTATCACCGTTGAGGTACCACTGGTAGGCCTCTCCAGCACTGGCTGCAAGACCAAATGTACCATCTTCATTTTCCTCGACTGTTATGATTGGCGTATGTAACTCTCCGGCGATTACTAAGGAATCAAACGGATGTAATGTCCCCTCAAAATCATATGCCGATGCGCTGATCAATGATTCTCCCAATGCGAACAAAACCTCATGTGGGCCAATACCACTAGCTGTAGAGGGAGTCGCATTAGTCCCGAAATCCCATTCCAATTGACCAACAGAACCCGAAGGAATTCCTTCTATCATTACTAGCTGACCATCACATCCTAACGAACCAGCTACCAGCTCACTATTGAAGGCAAGGCTCACAAGGCCAGCAGCCGGACCAAAAACTTGAAAATCATCGATCGCTAAACCTGGGGTTCTTACCGATGGATTTTCATCCGTCTTCACCACTATTCTAAAGGTAACAGGCACACTATTCCCTCCAAGGAATGAAATATCCGTAAACTTATTCTCATAGACATTATCAGTTGAGCCTGTGAAAATGCCATTGTTAGGCCCTAGACTAGAACTAAGATTTGAAATAACATCATTCCAATTATCCCTGACTTCATTGTCAAGTTCTTTCCAAGACCTCCCTTGATCATCCGTATACTCGACCAAAAAACCATCAACCATCTCTTCGAAACCATATTTCGCAAAGAAATTAAGCTCATATTGCCCTAATCTGGAAAAATCATAGGCAGGACTATACAAATAGGCTTCACTGTTCTCACTATATCCGTTCTGTGTCAGCCCGAAAACCCATGCAGTTGCACCTGAGTTGGTGCCATCTTTTCCTGATATCGTCGAATTCCCAAGTGAAAATCCAGTCCCACTTATATTGGTTGCTACAAAATCCTCAGTATTAGATTCAAAATCTCCTCCGTCTGCTAATGCGTATGGAATATCTGCTCCTTGCACAAAAGATACCGTATATATTCCCTCATTTAATCTTGCTGGACTGGTGTATGATTTTTTAATCCCATCTGTAAGACCTGTTATAAAATAGCTTAAACTAGTTTGGCTTGCATCTAGTTCAATGGAGGCACTATACTCCCCACCAACCTCAATCATCGGAAGTGTCAATGTATCACTAGATCCTCCATAAAAATAACGAACGGCTAAATTATCTACGGAAAACGATGTATCAGAAAAGATACCCGTGCTAATGACCAATGGCTTGGTCACATCTGCCAATGAAATGGACTCATGCTCAAATCCAGACCGAACCCAACCCATATCTGCAAATAAACTTAATGTATTAGGCCCTGGATGAAAAATTGACTCTCCACCAGAAACTGCGTGGGTCATTAAGGCATTGACTGTTCTATCATATGTAGCATCATTCCAATGGGAAATACTCGATCCTCCATTATAAGTGGTTGGTGCGTATAGCTTTGGAGGAGTTCCTCCATTCGACTCTACAGCTAGTGGGCTATTCACAACTAGTTTATCACTAGTCAAATACCCGCCCAAACTTGAAGATGCATTTTCAAAATTTAATAGAGACTGATTTAATTGATTAACGATGAAGGGGGAATACATCCCTCTAGATCCATTATTAAGATAAAAACCTAAACCTTCAGCATTATTGCCAACACCGATTGCCGAAAAACCTAACCCATGTCCAATTTCATGCATTACAACAGTAACCAAGTCATATTTATTTCCCGGCTGGCCATCAACTCCCAAATACCAGTCAAAATCACTACTGAAACTCGCATTGATATCAGGTTGATCAGAACCATTGAGTTCCTTTCTCGCTATTTTTTCTGCCAATGCTACTGAGTACCACGTATCTTCAAAGGGCGCATTTTCAAAATCCTTAAATAAACTTGAAGATCTTGCAGAACCCAACACTCCTTCACCCAGTCCCGTCCATCTTGCTTCAATATTAATTGGGACATCAGACTTTAACACAGATGCCCATAAATCAACCGCTTTTTGGAATGCTACTTTAGCATCATTAGTAAATCCTATATATGTTACATTGAATACCGCTTGACCATTTGACTCGACACGTGCATTGCTAGTATTTATGCGCGCACTGTAAGCTTTGGGTGGATCAACATGAAAGTGATTTATTTGGATTCGCTGGACAGATAATAATAGGTCCAGGCATACTTTCTTGAGCTATTACTTGAGTAAAGGCACCAAGAAGAAATAACATAAAAACACAAATTCTATAATTCATAAGCATAATGGGAGCCTTGAAGTCTTTGAAACTAATAAACCTAATTTTATTCATAGTGTTCATTGCTGGATGTAAGAACTCAAAAAACGGTCACTCTATTGACGAATCGTACATAGAAATAGAAACAACTAGCTGCTATGGACCATGTCCGGTGTATACAGTTAAATACAATGATAAATCAGCATTCTTTGAAGGCCAAGAGAACGTTGACTTAATCGGCGCGTACGCTGCGAGCCCGACCTCAGAATATGAGTCAGCCTATGCTGAGCTACTGAACTCAGAAAGAGTCTCTAACCTTAAGACCACCTACAAAAGCACCAATATGCTGGACCTGCCTACTACATACATCAGAATCTATCAAAACAACGAGCTTAAAACCATCATGTCCTACGGGAAGACTCATGAAGACTTAGTGGACTACATTTCCTTTTCAAAAGCCATGATTCAAGACCTGAATTGGAAGAAAACAGAGTGATAAAAAAAGAGCCACTCTCGTGGCTCTTTCTCATAAGTTCAAAATTTCTATTGCTTACTTTTTGATAACTCTCAGAGTATGGGACTTCCCACTTATATCCACCACACTCACCATATAAATTCCTTTCTCTACTGATCTGAAATCCAGATTATTATTGGAATAGGATACGGGCATGATCGCTCCTTTCATATCAAAGACCTTAACCCCTAATACTTCTTGATTGGAATAGCTCAACTGTGCAAAGTCTATTACAGGGTTGGGGAAAATAGACAGATCAACCGATAAATCGGTCTTAAGAACCAATTCTTTAGGTGCAATGACCGCAATGGCCTCTACAGGGAAAAAAGCCTTTCCTTGATATCCTACGATTGCAACACTCACCCTATCGCTGCTAACTGTATAAGGAATTAAAACTTCATTAGACCCTACCTGGGTATCTGAGAGCGTTGTAACCTGTACCCCATCAAACATTACCTGAATTGAATCCATTCCAGAAACATCTAAAACAGATAAAACTAAGTTAGTTTTAGCACTGTCAATTACTCCAGATTCTATTTGCGGATAATAAGTTATTGTAGGCTCCTCAGGAAGAGTATAGGTCCAAACTCCACGTCCATGTGTAGCCAATACTAGTTGGTCTTCACTTGGTTCAATATCCCAAACACAAACATGCGGCAAATTACTCTCAAGCAAATGCCAAGATTGGCCTCCATCAATTGATTCTATAATACCAATTTCAGAGGCTACCCAGATTGTATTTTCATCATTAGGCATCACATATATGTCGTGCACAGCAACATCAGGAAATCCTGTGCTTGTGCTATTCTCCGAAAATCCTGAAAGATCACTCCAAGTTTGTCCATAGTCAGAGGATTTCAGAACCTTAGGTGAATCGGCATAAGAAAAGAGCAAAAACACAGTTGCAGGATCATGTACAGAAGATCCAATACCTGAAATAAAAGATGCATCAACAAGTCCACCACTATCAGGAACAGGCTCAAAACTTAAACCTCGGTCTTTTGATAAAAACAAAGCACCTGTTTCTTCAACCAGAGCAGCTCCAGCCCAAACGACTTCAGGAGTGGCTTCTGATATTTCCACACTAATTAGACTTCCACCACGCCAACTATCAATAGAAGATAAATCTATCAAATTCCAAGTTGTACCAAAATTGGTAGTACGATAAACCCCAAGGCTTGCAGCTGTAAAAACCAAATCAGGCTGCTGCGGAGAATTAGCAAATTGCCCAATAAAGGGTGGTGCAGGATCAGAAGTCACATTCGCTCCAATACTTGCGAATAATGTTCCTCCATTTACTGATCTTGCCATATTCAAGTTTTGACTAGTCACGATAACTCGGTTGATATCAGTTGGATGCCAGATCGCATCAAATCCGTCTCCACCCCATCTCTCTGTCCAATTGGTAGTTGCACTTGCATTGGGATCACTTACGAAGCTGCCATTGTCTTGAGCGCCTCCTACATACTTATCTTCGCCAGGAGCCTTGTCCGCACCGTAAAACTGAGTAGTATTCATACCAGTGCCAGCAAAGTTCCAGGTATTATCAGTATCCCCTGGATACGTGCCAACTTCTGAGGCATAAGCCCCTCCATCATTCACATTGATCAACTGCCATTCTTTAGC
>CAYGPP010000097.1:0-15112 GCA_964351885.1 uncultured Marinoscillum sp. | reverse complement strand
CTTTACCACCTTCGTCAGGTGTAATGAATCCAAATCCTTTAGCGTCGTTGAAAAATTTTACTGTTCCTTGAGTCATATTATTTTTTATATATATAAGTCGCAAATATAATAATTTATCTTAAATTCTTGGTATTGACGAGGTATGACATATGTTATGTTACTTTTTATTGCAATAAAAATGATCCGTAATGTATTATTCAGATGATATCAGTACCCTTTGAAGTCTTTATGCGTGATACTACTCACAATCTGAAAGTGATTATCAAGTTCAAAATATGGGTCAAGTCACAATCTACCCTATGGCTCATCTATCCTGTCCAGCCATCTTGTCTCGCAAGGATACTTTCTCAGGTCAGTATGATTATATACAGCAAGAGTTGTAGCTTAGAGATTAAGCCAATAGGTTAGCTTGAATACAAGGGCTCTGCTCTTAGAAGCAAAGCTGTCAGGGAAGTAGTTGTCAGTATATACGAGGAATAGATCAGAGACTGGTTTGAAGCGCCATTGTAGCCTTGCGTTTAAATTCACATTGTCATCACGTTCGTTGTATTGCAAAAATGTGGTGAGAAATAACTTGTCTGTAAAGGTTATATCTGCTCTAGGACTTATTAACCATATATTGG
The DNA here is from genome assembly GCA_964351885.1 of uncultured Marinoscillum sp. Taxonomy (GTDB): domain Bacteria; phylum Bacteroidota; class Bacteroidia; order Cytophagales; family Cyclobacteriaceae; genus Marinoscillum. Next base: position 14,489 of record CAYGPP010000097.1, on the reverse strand, counting down.
ATCTTCCTGAAATGGTCGTATCGTCATTGACTCTTTGATTGGGCAAGTCTATTCTTCCATGATCAAATTCTAAAGCAATATTCAGAAATGGCTGAAAACGATAGTTGATAGACCCTTGATAACGTTGTAATTGTCCATTGTAAAAACCGCCAATCAAAATATCAGCATCAAACCAAATCAGTTTTCGCTGGTCAGTATTGAAATTTATCCGATACGTTTTCCAGTCATAACTTCTTCCTTGCGGTAATACGTAATTTTCAATCGGTTGAAAATCGTTTCGTAGCAATTGGTAAGTATGACCATGTTCAAAGCGAGCTTCTGCGGTATTATTAAAATCGACTTGATAACTCATCTCGTATTCCAGATCTGTTCTATCAAGTTGAAAATTCCAAAAGTAACCGTACCTACCTTCTGGCCCATGGTTATTGATGAGGCCACCTACTTTTGGGTACATTCTATACTCAGCGAAAATATTGGCTCTCACGATATCCTTGCGCTGAATGAAACCAACTTCAGCGTTATATCCTTCTCCTACTAATGCGCTCACACCACCAATTGTAAACTTTGTGGTGTTGTATCTTAGAAAAGCCCCACCAGAAATCGGATCTACTTTTTTCTTTGGGTCAATGGAGTGATGAAAGTAGAAGTCTCCCTCCCAGCGTCCGTCAGCACTCAATAAATTGTAGTCCAAGGCTACTACTCTGTTGAAGGCCGTGGTAGTCAGGGTGGAATCGTTCTTATCATAACCGACTGCTTGTCTGTTGACAATCGTCGCACCAATATTCGACTGACCAAAAATCTGCCTTTGAACGACAGCTACTGTGTAATTCTGCGCAAGCAGTTTATAAGAATCTTTTATTGATTCGATTCCAGTAAGTCGGGCACTTGGGTTGCTATTGGTCTGAGTATTCAAAAAACCTACGCGCCAGTTTTGTCCTATTTTACCGCTTAATCGAGCGCCATAGGTAATCGGTACTTGGGGCGTTACCAGAAGTATCCTGAGCTATACCAATCCTACGGCTAAAGAAAGGGCGTGTATCTCCAAATCCACCTTCTCCGAAAAGATCTTGATTCTCAATAAAAAATTGCCGTCTCTCTGGAAACCGGATCTCAAATCTCCCAAGGTTGGTTACCTGACGATCAACTTCTACTTGCGAGAAGTCTGGGTTCACAGTGAGGTCAAGATTTAGAGATGAGGTAACACCAATTTTAGCGTCAAACCCCACTTCTAGATTTTTATCTAGAGCAGTGCCGTTTTGATAATCCTTGAGTGCACCACTTGCCACGTATGGAATTAATGCAAAATTGGCTCCTGCCTTTGGTAGGGGAGAGTCAAAAGTTAGCCGACCTGCAAATGCAAATGCAGAAGGACCAAAACCTTGTGGAACCAAGGTCCAAGCTGTGCGCTCATTGCGTTGTAAATTATTCCGAAGAAAGACGATATTCCATTGGTCATTGCTGTCGTCATACCTTAGTGTTTTGAAGGGGATTGCCATTTCAAATCCCCAGCCATCCTCGTAATGATGGACGGCAGACTCCCACTTGTTATCCCAATCGGTACTTACGTCAGAACCATTATTGACCAGTCCCTCACGCTGAACACCAAGTGGTGTCAAACCAAATGTGAAGCCGTTGGTGTAGTCATTGAAGGGATCGATGTAAACACTTATGTTCTCATTAACAGACCATTGAAAATCTCTTCTGAGCGATGTGACAATGTTCTCTTGGTCTAAGCTCTCAGAACAAACTCCTCCGATGTATAAAAAGGATTCATCAAAGGCAATTTTAATCAGTGTCTGATCTAATGCTGGTACAGAATCAACTGGGAAGTTTTGCAGAAAGTCATCCGCCGCTTGTGCGCTCTTCCAGAAGGCTTCATTGAGCATTCCATCCAGTACGATTTTTTCTTCAGTCTTTGAAGCGGATAATCGATACGTTTCAACATTTCCCTGAGCAGAGAGCCCAAGAAATGACCCGAACATCAATGGATATAGTAACGATCTAACCACGGCCGCAAACCTACGAAAAGTGCTTTCCGGGGCACCCTGAGAGTTAGGGGATTTACATGAACGGATTTTTCGCATTATTTGCTTCTATTGACCAGCATTTACTCCGGTCTTAACTTATCCGATTGAATACTGTTCGTAATAAATGAGAAAGCACAGATGAATTTGTAGTTTAGTTGCTGGGAACTATTGGAAGAGTCATTACCATTAGCCACGGCTAATGAAGAAATTGGTTTTGTATTCTGCCCTATCTATTATATGTATCTGTTTGAGCTCATCATCTGTTTTTAGATCCGGATGAATATTTTCTTTTTGTACATCCAATAACAAATGTACCAAAGCGTAAAAAGAACAATACAACTCAATATGATCTGTGCGCCTAACTCGCCTGTCCAACCGAATAGCGCATTTGAAAAGGGAAGAAAAATTTTATTGATGAGTTTAGCTCCTCCGACGTGAGCAAATAGGTAGATAAACAATGGGTTCATGCCCACTACGCTAAAGAATAGAACTCCTTTCTGATATTTCTTGATATCAATTATCCAATAGCATACCCCCAGAGCGATCAATGACCATCCTCCACTGGCTAATACAAATGTGCTTGTGGAAATACGCTTTATTATCGGTGTAAAGGGACTTAGTCCAAAACCAAGAATTAGTCCTATGATTCCTGCGGCAAATAGAATCATCAGTTTTTTCTGAGCCGAATGATTACTTAAGAGAAGCTGACCAGCCATAAGACCCCAAATCGTATGCGCGGCAGTAGGGATCGCATTAAACATAGCCCAATCGCTCCCATCTGGATCTCCTGATACGAGAATATTGAACCACGCCCCAAAGTTTTCTCCATTAACAAATGGATTAGTAAAACCTTCAACTGGAAAGAAGCGATATAGCCCTTCGCTAATTAGAATGAGCAATAACGAAAAACCTATTTGTACTAATACAGGCCTCCGTATCACCACAAAGGCCAAGACGTAGGCTACAGACAGCTGGGCGAGTACATTTTGAAACCTGAAAACGATCTCTCCAGGGCCAATGCAGTACAATCCCCAACCTAAAAGCAACATCAAAAATGCCCTTTTGATCGCATGCTTACTTAGTTGGCGATAAGAATCTCCTTTGGCCATTCTCTTTGAAAATGATAGTGGCATAGAGACTCCCACAATAAACATAAAAAAGGGTTGGATCAGATCCCAAAATCGGAGACCTTCCCAGTCGGCGTGGTGAAATTGAGTGCCGATGGAATAAATCAGTGTATCTTCTAATGATGGAGAGACCAAAAGAACGAAGAGATGAGAAAACTCAGCGATTAGTAAAAACATAGTTAACCCTCGATAAAAATCAAGAGACAAAAGGCGATCGCTAGGTTGCGCTTGTATTTCAGGCATTGGCTAATCTATCCATTGATTGTGGAATTCGGAATTAATATTGCTTGAGACTTGGCAGTATTTTGTGTCTACGAACTCAATTTTCCATTTCATAATACAAGAATTTCGTCCTATCAAAAGGCCTAAATATTATTTTATAACATCAAATTAATCAATTAAGGATGACGATCAAATCCTGAAAAATCTTAAATGTTTCTACTTTTTACCCCTTCATTTATTATTGGAATAGTTAGGAACGAGTGAATGTATTTCTCAATTCAGTTCCGGTTTCATCTTTGGGAGGTTTTTATGACTAGCCAGAACACAGGAGCAATCTTAAATTATTTAGTCCACGATCATATCGTGGACTATTGGAGGTCAGATTCAACGAAGAGATTACTCATTTCGCAAAGACAATGTTGGGTTAGACTGAGCTACGGTATAAGTCTTAGCATATACAGTTAGAAAAGATAGAAGCAACATGATCACTGCTGGCAATGCAAATAACCACCAACTAAGGTCTATTTTCACTGCATAGTTTGCTAACCATTTGTTAATTATCAAATAGGAGATAGGCAAAGCAAAGAATAAGGATAACCCTACCAACTTCATGAAGTCTTTAGAAAGCAACAAGACTATCTGAGTAACACTTGCCCCTAATACTTTTCTTACCCCAATTTCCTTTATCCTTTTGGCTATGGTAAAAGATGATAACCCATATAATCCAAGACAGGCAATCAATATTGCAAATCCGGTCAATAAACCAAACACTTGTTTGAACTGCTCTTCAGATCTGAAATTCTGATCATATCGTTCATCCAAGAAGAAAAAATCAAATGGAGAATCGGCAAAAACTTGCTCATAATTTTCCTTTATTAAATTTACTTGTTCATTGATATTACCACCATTCGTTTTTACTGATATATAGTCACCCCATCCATCGTTGTATAACATGACCATAGCTACATGTGCACTTTTCGCAGAGCCTTGATGGAAGTTTTTTATCACTCCTTTGATGGTAAATCGCTCACCCCAAAAATCAAGTGTTTGTCCTACAGCTTCTTCCGCCGTAGGGATTCCCCATAATGCGATAGACTGTTCGTTAACTATGACCTGCTTTTCATTAAGAGAATTAGGAAGGAAGTTATCACCTGCCAATAATTTCAATCCAATGGCTGGAATGAATTGTTCGTCCATGAAATAGAGATAAAAGTTGAAGTATTCATCTTTCGTAGACTCAGAAAGTCTGATTCCTGTAGTTGTACTCATTTCATTAGAAGGCAAACCTGGGACGCACGAGGTGTTTTCTGCGTAAGCAAATTCTGGAAACTGAGTGAGTTTGTTCTTGAAGTTATTGATGGCTACTTTTTTAGCTGTCTGAGGCGTGCGAACAATGATGCTTTGTTCTTTGTCAAATCCATTATCCAATGAGCGCATGTATTCAATCTGTTCTGAAGCCGTCAGGGTTTGAACTAATAGAAAACCAGTAATTGCAAATTGAAAAACAACAAGCCCTTTACGCAACAACGATCCCTTAGATGAGCTGGCGAATTTTCCTTTCAAAACCGAAGCAGGATTAAAACTTGATAATACGAATGCCGGAAATATACCAGCAAAGGTTACACTCACTAGGAAAATGATTGCCAGTGAGAACCAAAATTGTGGATCATCTATGATGGAAAATGAAGCTGGTAAAGCTGCGATACTCTTGAAGGTATTGAGGCAAGTGGTCATGAATACAAGCGCAATACCAACAGCAAATAAATTGAGCATAAATGACTCTGTGAAAAACTGTGCTCGCAAAGCCAATAGTGAAGATCCCATTACTTTTCTTATACCCACTTCTTTGGCTCTATCAAGTGATTTGGAAGTGGAGAGATTGATATAGTTGACTAGGGCGATGAAAATGACCAACAGCGCCACACCAAACAAGAAATATACAGATTGAGCATCTCCGTTCTTTTCTGGTTCAAATGACTTGTCGGAGTATAGGTGTATATCTGAAATGGCCTGGGCAATCACTTGCTCATCTTCAATTTTATCCTCTTCTATTAGGTTGATGGTTAGGTTCAATAAGCTCTGATTGAAACCTATTAAATCCTCTGGATTTTGTAATAAAATGTAAGCAAATGTATTATTGGCATTCCAAGTATTTTCATCTGCCTTGAATACCGGTTTCATGCTCGCATAGGAGATTAGAAAATCAAACTTAAGGTGCGTATTAGGGGGACTATCTTTCACCACACCGGTTACTTTAAATGAAACGTCATCCTCGTTATCTTTGAATCGAATGATTTCACCCAATGCATTTGCACGATCAAAATACTTGTATGCCATCGATTCTGAAAGTACGATTTCATTAGGAGCTCGGAAAATTGATTGCTGATTCCCATAAACTAATGGGTAGCCCATTATTTCAAAAAATGAAGAATCTGCACCGTAAATAAGGGATTCTCTAAAGACTCTATCACCTACTTGAATTGTTTGGGACCCTAATTGATAGGCTCTGGTGAAACCTACAGCCTCATTGATTTTGTCTACTATCAATGGTGAAAGTGGGGGATAAGTCTCACAATCTTGATCTACGACGGTAGCACCATTCAAATAATCCATCGTTATTCTGGCCACACGATCAGCGTTTGGATTAAAATCTTCGTAACTCGTTTCGAAACGCACATATTGAATAATCAACAAGGCGATGGCCAATCCAATAGAAAGTCCTAAAAGATTGATGATGGTGTAGGCTTTGTCACGTTTGAATACCCTTAAAGCAATCTTTATATTATTATTAAGTATCATAATATTGTCAGTTTTAGGAATCCAATTTGATTTTTTGAGCAATCTCGGGCGTAATAATTTGATTACTTCCTTGGTATAAATCTTCTGAGCCCTTTTAAGACCAAGGAGCTCTACATTTTCATAATAAATCTCTTCTAGATCGCCTTCTATTTCTTCCAAATAGTGGGACTTCAGAATTGAGCGAAGTACTTTTAGCGACCACTTCGGTGGTAATGGAATCTCTGACATGTTTGACTTTTATTTACCTTATCAAGAAGTCTTTAATGTCTGTCCAGACAATTGAATAGAAGACCACAGTCCTGCTCTTATTTCTTTTATTTCGGCAAGGACATTCTGTGCATATGGTGTGGCTGCATAGATTCTTTTCCTTTTGCCGCCTCTTTTATTAGTGGCTTCACCAAATTTAGAGGTCAACAATCCTTTGTCTTCCATACGCTTAAGTGCAGATTGAATAGACCCAACACTTAGCTGTTCGTTCAATCGATCTTCCAGCTCTCGTTTAATCTCAACACCATAAGCATCTTGACTCAGCACTACCACGGTCAGCAGAACCAACTCTTCAAATTCACCAAGTTTTGTCTTTTTCATAATCGTGCAATTGATATTCAGATGACATGAGACAATTAGAATCAAAAATTAAACGGCTCTTGTCGATGATATTATTCGTAATTGCAGTAAATATATATAAATTATATTATTCGTAATTGCAGTTATTATAAATAGTTATGTTTCTGGGACTAGGTATATCGCATTAGCGGAAAAGCGAAATACTTTTGTGTTACCTGTTTTTGATTTTCATATTATAACTCTTTACCCATGGCCTCAGGTTTTTTTGCAATTCTAGATGATGTAGCAGCTCTGCTGGACGATGTGGCTGCAATGAGCAAAATTGCTACTAAGAATACTGCTGGTATACTAGGCGATGACCTGGCTGTGAATGCGGAGAAAGCCTCTGGTTTTGCTTCCAAGCGCGAGCTTCCAGTCCTGTGGGCGATTACCAAAGGGTCACTTCTCAATAAGCTCATGATTTTGCCTATTGCCTTTCTATTGAGTGCTTTTTTACCTGGGGCTGTCACCGTGGTGTTGGTGCTCGGTGGAATTTATCTTGCATTCGAAGGGGCGGAGAAAATATATGAATTCTTCGTTCCTCATTCGCATGAGCGAGTATCTGGAGATATGAAGGCTATGACAGAAGCGGAGATATTGGAGATGGAAAAAGGAAAGGTTAAGTCGGCGATCATAACAGATTTCATCTTATCAATAGAGATTGTGATTATTGCTTTGGGTTCTGTCATTGATTCACCTTTGCCTACTCAAATTTTAGTAGTCTCCCTAGTCGCTCTCCTAGCCACCGTAGGTGTGTATGGGATTGTGGCACTCATTGTACGAATTGATGAATTCGGCGCGAAACTGATCGCATGGAATGAAGAGGATAATTCCATTTCAGATAAAATTGGGAGGTTCTTTGTGAACGCCCTGCCTGTTGTGATTAAGTCATTATCTGTGATAGGAACTATAGCGCTGATTCTGGTATCCGGTGGGATTTTTGTTCACAACCTTCCATTTCTTCACCATGTACTTCCTAGTGTTCCGGGTATTATCGTAGAGTTTGGTATTGGACTACTGATTGGTTTTTTAGCTTTTTTGATATTTGAAGGTGTCAAGAAATTATTCGTTAAAAACTGAAAAATCGATTGAATGTACAAAGGATATAGGGTTGAAACTGTAAGTAATAAAATCCAGAGTGACCGAGGAGGACTCTGAATTGCATGGGGCGTTCAGATCACTCTTAACCAGTTTAGCCTGGCGAGCATAGTACGGATCAATTGAGATCACTTTCCGAACATTCTTGTTATGGCAGAGTTAATCATGAGACTAAACAAGAAACTAAATGCAACTTTTAATTTGTCTGTTCATGCTCTTTTCCCTCAATTCGTCCCTCATTTTTGACTTCAATCAGCAATCTGATATGGGGACATGGAGCATATTAGATGATGTCGTAATGGGTGGAAGGTCAGATGGATCTATGGCGCTAAATGACGAAGGACATGCCGTATATGAGGGAAGTGTATCTACTGAGAATAATGGTGGCTTTTCGTCTGTCAGACACAGACTCGATAAGTTTCTGACAGAGCCGAATAGCGTAGTGAAAGTAAGACTGAAAGGAGATGGCAAGGACTACCAACTCAGGGTCAAGCACAAAAGCTCCGATTACTACTCTTACATTAAATCATTCAGCACAACTGGTGATTGGCAAGAGATATCAATTCCATTGAAAGAGATGTATCCATCATTCAGAGGGCGTAGATTAAACTATCCTAATTTCGATAAGGAATACATCGAAGAGATCGTCTTTTTAATTGGCAATAAGAAGAATGAAGATTTTAAGCTTGTATTGGATTACATCACCTTAAACTGAGATAATTAATCTCAATGGATCATGGCAGAATAAAATATGCTGGTAAGGAATAATATGGTCAATAGGTGTTTCATTGGTTGGGCTTTGAGTAGAGTAAATGCAAGAGGAGGTCAGAGGTCGGTGCATTGGCTTGTAGCGTTACTTATGTGGAGAACTAATATGGGATTGCATAATGACAATCTATTCAAGGATCAGGATACGCTCCAATAAGCTTAAGCTATTCCGATGCTACACTCATTTTAGATTTCGAGTGTGAGATTTCGGTATTTCTCGGTTTCACTCCGAAAACTGGAATGACGATCTTTTGATTGTGATCATGATCAATAGGTTGATTTAGTAGCATTCGTATTTGAAAGACTTCTTAAAAGTTTTCACAAATCTGGATTGACTAGTTTTCATATCTTTAGTGTTTTATTGAAAGAACTATCGCCAGCTAAAGTTTTTATGCTACAATGAAAAAACAATTCAACTACTTTCTAATAGCAATTTTTGCCATTTTCTTTGGGAGTCAAATTACCGAGGGAATACTCATAGTTCCATATTGGCAATCACTCCCTACTTCAGATTTTTATAGTTACTACGCAGAGTTCGGACCGGCTATTGGTCACTTTTATACGATTCTTACCATTATAGCTTTGCTGGTACCGATGGCTTTGGCGGTAGTTAATTTTCGTTCTAAGACTTTCCATTTATTCTTTTCAATCGCCTCTATCATTTTCGCAATTTTATTTGTCTCTTGCTTTTACGTTTATTTCAAAGGGACTAATGAACTGTTCTATCAATCCGCATTTAGTGCTATTGAGCTGAAAAGTGAATTGATTATATGGAGCAACTGGCATTGGGGGAGAGTCGGTCTAGAAAGCTTATCCCTTGTTTTTTCAATTTTAGCAATTACCAAAAGAGATCAATCGTATAGATATTGAACCTTAGGAATCACTTACCTTTTTTCAGGAGGAATATCTCTGAAATTCGCTGAGTTGATTCTGGTTACTTTTAGGTCTTTTGGTTTGAATACTCGCTCATTTGATGCACGATATTTTTCATCATATTTTGATGGTCTTATGGGTCGTTCGCTAAAGTTTCCACTACAATTTGGACAGACATTTTCAAAGACTTCCAAAGCACACTCTCGGCAATAAGTACACTCAAAAGTGCATATCATTGCCTCTGTCGAGGTGTTAGGCAAATCCTTATCACAATGTTCGCAATTGGGTCTTAGTTCTAGTATGCCAATCTTAATCTTACAGTTTTGGTAACCACTTACATCAATACTCCATTCTTCACCTCAATGGCAGGAGGGAGATCAGTTTCTCCGAGCATTTCTCTCATGTCTATTTCAATGGTTCGGCAGAGCGATAACATCGGGATATCATTTCCCAGTCCTTCAAACGGATTTTCTGAGTAGTCCCCAATCAATTCCATCATGACGAAGACCCATCCAATAAGAACAGTAAATGGAATGGAAAGCCATGCGCCGAGTTCTCCTAGTTTTGAAAACTCGCTGACCATGCCAAATGGTAATAGGAAAATAAAGATTGCTACAAAATAAAAACTCATACTCGCATACTGTCTAGGAAGCGGAAACTTCTTGATGCGTTCGCATTTCCCTTGATGCTCATAGAATCGATTCAATACATTTTGCATTTCCATATGTCGGAAATCATCTATTAAGAGCTTTTTACGTAGGGCTAAGAGTGACTGACTTTGCTCATCGATCAACTGTGTAGCAGTATTCTTACAGTCTTTAAGTCGATTGAATTCATCATTCGATAGGAGCCTTTTCATTTCTTCTTCCGAAAATCCATCGTTTTCATGTAAGCCAACGCCCCATTTTTCTCTTCTCTTAGCATTGAGTTTGCCAATATGCTTTCCAATATTCACATGTTCCCATTGGGTCGGGATAAGCAACTGGTTACGTAAAGTGTATAACCACGCAATGTGTCGATAAATCAATTGTTGCTTCCATTGATCAAGTTGAGGCTTGTCTGCATCTGTGAAGACATCAGATATATAGGCTTTGATCATTGAACCAATGGCACGGCTGTCGTTTACAATGGCGCCCCAGATTTTTCTCGCTTCCCAAAGTCTATCATAGGCACTGTTGTTTTTGAAGCCTACATAGAATGCTACTGCCGTACCGATCACTGAAAGTGGCAACCAGGGAATAGACCAAGTCAACGGTGTGAATTCATAGATCACAGTCATGGAAGTTGACCATACTGTCAGCCAGATAATATGGCTACCTGAAAATGTAAGGACTCCTTTAAGGTTGAAATTTTTATTGACGTACATCGAGTAAGGTTAATTGACTTATTCAAACTTAACCAGAATTGAGATGGAGGACAATGGATTGAGGAAAGACTAATCTCTTACTTTACCTGTGAACATACTCACGTTACTGGTAAAAGGATTGCCAGAAGCTCGGCGAAAAGAAACTACCTGACCAACATGCCACAATGCATCAGAAATAGGACCATTGATGTGATTCCAAAAGGGTAATTCTTGACCTCTACCTGCAGGGATTTTAATCTCGGAAAGCGCTTCGTCTGTCATAGCCAAAAGCGCTTTACTTGTCATCTCATAATTTATCAAGGTGGCTGTACGCTTTTCTGAAAATGACATGCTATCTGAATTTTGAGGTTGTTCAAAGTCAACATTGACAGCTCCTAACACCCATGCACTCATGCCATAGATATGATCCAATGTTTCTTGGCTAGTCCTTGCATCTGAACTTGGTTTGTAAGCTAAGTCTTCAGGTCTGAGACTTTCAGTAGCCCAGTAGAAGCGGAAGCCCAAGCCATCGACCATACGAGCCACCGTATTGGTGGCAGAGAAGTCTGCAGGATAATCTGGGATTTGATAATAGTAGTCTTTTGGATTAGGCGTTTGGCTCATGGCAGCATAGAATATGCTTGTAAGTAATAATATGGTCAGTAGGTGTTTCATCGGTTGGGCTTTGAGATTAGTGAACGCAAGAGGAGGTCAGAGGTTAGTGAATTGGGTTTTAGGATTACTTTTGGTAAAGAGATAAAACAAGATCGCATAATGACAAACCATTCAAGGCTCAAGTTACGCCTCGATTAGCTTAAGCCATTGCGAGAGTTATACTCATTTTAAATGGTGAATGTAAGATTCCGGTATTTCTTCTCTTCACTCCAAAAACCGGAATGACGATCACGTTTTGATTGTGATCACGATCAATAGGTTGATTTTGAGAGGTTTCTTTATACTATTTGATGGCTCATATTTTGCCAATTCTGTTCGTCATTCCTGTTTTGTTTAGGGGAGGGAATTGTGGGAAATCAATACGGAAGTAGTGGTTATGATGATTTCAGTATCAGCGACATTTTCTTTTGGGGTTACACATTTGATTTATTACTTAAATTCAAGTCGATAATGAAACTACATTACATATTGTCCTTTTGGGCTATAGTTTGCACGGTTGCTGGCCATGCACAAACCGATGTTTTTGGTCTCAAACAGTTTTATCCCTCACGAGCAGGTTATACAGAATGGAACTCTCTACATTGGGGCAATGGGATTGCTCGCTCTTTTAATGATTTTGACCCCCACGACCCTACAGATTGGACAGAAGACCATAGTTCAACTGCTACTCCTCATCAAGTTGATGGTAATGGAACCTTGAAAATGTCAGGAAGTCCGCGTTTTCATATCAATCCTTTGCGTAATGGAATAGTAAATGAACAGGTGTTTACTAATGTTGAATTCACTGCTTATTACCAGAAACGGGGGAGCAATGGTAAAAATTGGGGAGGGATGATTGTTGGAATGCGTGGGTCTTCTTTTGGACATGGCTCAGATGGTGGGGATGATTGTGATGCACAGTCTTATCAAGCAAGATTTCGAAATGATGGAAAATGGGATTTTGAAAAAGAATGGAAACACCCGGGAACAACCTATTTTTCAGGGTCAGGATATGGGAAACAAGACCCGCTTTGGGGAGGAGAAGAATTACCGAAAAACAAATGGATAGGAATGAAATACATACTTACCAACGTTAACAATAATACAGGTGTCCGTCTGCAGGTTTATGTTGACAGTACATCCAATGGAAATAATGCCACCGGAGGGGAATGGGTGTTGGTTGGTGATGTAACGGATGATGGTACCAATTGGGAAGGGGCGGATATTTCTGGGTGTAGTTATTCTGATCCTTTTACACCAATTCTAACCGGAGGGAATGTTTACTGGAGAACCGATGGTGATACAGCCGAATACAAAATGGTTTCTATTCGAGAGATTGATCCTGATGGTAAGTTCACTTATCCTAAAGTTGGGTTAGGTGCCGACCAATAATTGTGTGGGAATAGTAATTTCTGAATTGTAGTTAAGGATCAACTTCTGATAGAATCCTCGTCCCGGTTCGTGTCTCTCACATCTCTCAAGTTTAGCGCAGCGTAACTTGGGAGTATTTTTGTTCAAGTTTTGTAACTTGATTGAGTGAGCAGGAATTACAAAATATCTGATCAAGACAAACGCTATTTTATCTCATTTGCTACTGTCAACTGGATAGATGCAATGACTCGTCCCAACTATAAAGACATAATCGTGGACAGTCTCAGGTTTTGTGTCAAACAAAAAGGGCTTGAGGTATATGCTTGGTGCATCATGAGTAATCATGTTCATTTAATCATTGGCTCTACACAAATGAAGATTGAGGATATTGTACGCGATTTGAAACGACATACGTCTAAGGCTATTCTAAGTGAAGTAGAATCAAACCCTACCGAATCAAGGAAAGAGTGGATGCTTTGGATGTTTGAAAAGGCAGGTAAGAGAAATTCCAACAATAGTTATTATCAATTTTGGCAACAGAATAACCAACCAATCTTGCTTGATAGTAATGTTCTAATGGATCAAAAACTGAATTATTTACATTTTAATCCGGTCATGGAAGGTCTAGTATTCGAGCCTGATCATTATCCATATAGCAGCGCAATAGATTATGGTGGAGGTAAAGGTAAGGTTCCGATTGTTTTCTTGGATTAATCTTTCAAGCTACAACCTTGATACATTTTCTCCACAAGTTACGCTTCGCTAAACTTGCGGGATTGGGGTACGCTTCGCTAAACTTGCGGGATTGGGGGAGTAGTTCATAATGCTACTATATTTCCAATGTCTTTGTCCTCCAGATAGTAATCAAGATTCTCAAGTATCAGATTGAAATAATGATCGTGCACAAAAACACCCAACCAATATCTCATAGCAAAACTGACAAAGTATAGGCCTTCCTTGTAATGAAATTTGTAATTTCTACTCTTTGGATAAAGCCAAAAGGCTATAGAATAATTTACTAATACTAGCTGAGTGGGATCTGAGCATCGTAGAAGTACGAGCTACAAGGCCAAGTAGGTTTAATTAATATGGTACGAGTTACAAGCTCGCACCAGCTAGGGAAATTCAAAATATTTTTTCGCTCTTTTTCTTATTTCGTTTTTGGATTACTGAAGCAATTAGAAATATGACTATCGGGAGACTAGATAGTATGCCACCAACTATAGATGCTGTAAGCCAGAACAAAGGGTAAAAGAGATTTCCACCTTGGGAACCCAGATTAACGATTTTGTTATCTGTCAAGTAAATCCCATACCTCCCGCCAAAGTACAAACCAACAATGAGAGACATTGAAACAAGAAATATTTTTAGGATCAATTTCATTTTATTGGTTTCTTGATTGGTTTAATGGCACTAGTATAAAAGTTTAGTTTCATAAATCATAATAAGATAATCTCTTACTTCAATTATGCCATTTGGTTTTGCTCAAAGAAAAGGGACCTTTATACGAATTAGTTACGCCAAGCCATAGTAAAAACATATGATACCAAGGGTGTCAAAAAAGCCGTGTACAGCAACAAGAAACCATAAGTCGTATTT